>NZ_JUEE01000215.1:0-28892 GCF_000802135.1 Desulfosporosinus sp. BICA1-9 | reverse complement strand
TAAAAGTGTCGCTTCATCGCCGTTTTCGCGCAAAACGTTAGTTACTGCATTCCCATACTTCAAAAGCGTTTCAAAGTCTACCCTCCGGCAACCGCTCTTTTCCAATAATTCAATCAACGCATTTGCCGCTAAATCTTCAATTCCAATAAATCTGTACACCAATAGCACCTCTCCTCATCACAATATCTGACCCTTAAGATATACTACGTTGCTCCCATATTGCCCCGTAAAATTCTGAGAAAGGCCACTCTTGTTAACTGCAAAAATACGTTATTAATGCATTTTAGCTACATTAACATATGCCAAACAGCTTGTTCTATTGTCAATTGCATGTCCTGTATAACTCTTCTATTCTTTAAGGATAAATTCCTGCTGGCAATTTTTTATCATTAGAATTTTTTTATATTACACTGGACAGATCCATTAGCCGGTTCCGCCCTAGCCGCTAAAGCCGGAAGCCCTTAACCCCCGAAGGCAGTCCGGTAGCACTCCAGGGTACAAGGGGCGACTTCACCACTTTTTATCTGTCAAGGAAGTACTCATATGGAGACCTATTTCCTTTCAATAGACTGCCTATCTTCTGGTGAAAGAAAGAGAGTTCCATTTTCTAATACGAGCTCTGCATCATAACCATTCTCATTAGAAACACGACTCATAAAACATACCTCCAATTACCACACACTAGACACGCCTAATTGGTAATTGTAAACCTACACTTCGAATAATTATTACACCCTTAAGAATCTCATATTTACCCTTTTTCGTGATTAACTCCCCACCACATTTGGGCAACTATTAGCGCCAATTTGGTTCGCTGCTTCAGCTTTCTTTTTATGTATTACTGAGTTCTGACTTTTTTATTACCTGGGTCACCCGTGAGCGGAAAATCTAGCATCCTATTTCTAATAGCTCATAAAACTGCAAACACTTTCTATAGCCTAAATTCTTCATTATTTTGTAAAGCCCTGCCAACAACTGTCTTTTCTTTTTTTACAATATTCTTTAAATTATTACTATTAGCACGGACCTTCTGCTTGATAGTCTATCTTGCATAGCTTACTCTGCCTAAAGCATAACACTCAGCTCAGACAATTCTATGTGAAAAAGGAGCGAAGCCTAAGATTCCCTAGTTTCGCTCCCTTTAATCCCGGCATTGACTGTTTCACATCACACCACAAGCCACTTAGAATCCCTTCTTTATAACCCGCTAGTAGATTCTATATGACATTAAGTAGTTCCAATCACTTGGTCAATCATCTTCAAAAGATAATCAGGGAAATCATCCGTATCATGTTCAATGGATATAAGTCGCTTTTTCATTCTTTTTCCGACGTCGACAGCCTTTTCTTTATTACCATACTTGCAAAGTAACTCCAGTTCATCTATCCTTTCAAACAAGGCTTCACCACAAGCACTTGCATGTTTGTAACTTAAAAAATCGCCCTTCAAAAACCAACTCAAAGACCTTTCAAAATGCTCAATAATAACATCCGGATTGATACTTACCCTTCTATAATTCCATCGGCATCATATCCTGATATAATTTTTGGAAAGTCATCCATCTTGCTTACACCAAGTAACTCAACCATATAATCATTATGACAATCCAAACAGAAATCACCGACATTTGCCACATGAATAGTCGATTCTATTGATTTGCACTTTTTACATTTCATGAATACGGCTCCTATCAGACGCTTTTATCCTCTATTCTAGCAGAGAGTATTTCAGTGAAACGATCCTGATCTTCCATACAAGAGTGATCACTGTCGGGGAGGCAAGCAGTTTCCTTCAACCACTTGCCTCATTCACCATGGGGAAGCAGGTCCTTGGCCTCCTTCAGGCGACGGCTAATCCCAAAAGCGCCACAAGGAGGATTTTCCCGGTCGGCCGCCACTTGCAAAGCTAATGAGCTTATCCATTATCTACAATATAAATGTATCCAATAAAATTACATGAGTTCGGTTGATTACCGAACCCACGCTGGTAAAGTTTGCTTTTATATTGTGTCTACTTGACAAGGACATTTTTATTTGAAGAACACGTTCTATAATTCATACTACCAATAACTTGATAAATCCATTGCCAATAAGTTCGTCAATCGCTGAATATACTTCCTCCTCAGTAAAATACGGTTTTAAATCAGTTAATTGATGCTTTAGTTTTTCCCTTGGAAGTTTTTCGGACTTAGTTAGAAATATCAAAGTAGATCTCAACTCTAATTCCTTAGCACTAAAAAATCCAAAATCTCTTATCATGCAATCTATCTTATCTGAGTTTACGTTGATGAACTCCTTTGATTTGCTACATACCCAATCAGCGTTGTTTCCTGGGTTAATTTCATATCCACTCTTCGCCCCATGCGTAATATGAACTCCTTCCATCGCAGAAACAGTTTCGACATCTGATGCTAATTCTGCTGAAAAGGGTCCATATGTATATAATGTATGTTCATAACCAGTTGGCACCACATAAATAGTTGTAAGCAAATAGACCAATTTTTGTAGAACAGTTTTTCCGAACTGAGGTGATACTTCTTGAATGCGACGAGCTATCTCGACAATTACTCCATACTTTTCCCATGGTATATCCGATGAAAACACTAAGCCTCAACCTCCTTAATAATTCTATTTATAATTTCTTGTGCCCTAGCTCTCTCTTCAATTGGAACATATATTCTTTGTTGAAAAACCGGGGAAAGACCTTTTACTAGACTCGATAAAGAGGAAAGCGGAACTGACCTTCTGTCCTCTTCTCTCTCATTGCAAATGGGAATATCCTCATTACCTACTTTGTACCATGAACTAGATGCATTATCTCGAAAACCACGTATTCCAATTCTATTAAATTCACTTCCAATACTGTCACATAAGTCGATTTCCAAAGGAGTGGGATTTTCGCGCGTTTTGAAAACACACCTAAAGTGCTTTCTATCTTTCAGAATAGCCCCTGCTTCCCCTCCCTCTCCAGCAGAAATCATGCCCAAAACCTTCCAATCGTCCCAAAGAAGATACCGTTTGATTTCATCAATTGACGTTGGGGCAGGGAATTTTTCTTTCTCATGGATATCAGCACTCGAGGCCTGTTCTTTTGCAAGCAGCGTCTTTAAGGCATCGGCAATATGATGATCATAGGCCCTTCTTGTATGTTGGAAATAAACTTGAGTGAACATTTGATATCTCGCAAGAATTAGGGCTTCCGCGATATGAATTCCGCCATCCTCAATTGCCAACGTCGAGCTTCCTGTTTCCGTCAGTCCAATTTTCATCGTAACTAATAATCTATTTAAATCAAAATGGCCGTATGTGACACCACAGTGAAGTGAATCTCTTAAAAGGTAATCTGCTCTATCGGCATCTAATTGGCTGGATAACAAATCCCTCCATAAGAGAACTCGACCAAATCTAGGCTTGCTTCCTTCTATAAATTGGGCCACTTCTTCAGCAGTAATACCATAGTTCTGGTTAAGCGGATGATCCTCAATAGCTTCTTTTAAAGCAAACCGAACAACGGCAGCAGAATAATGTTCATGTTTATATGCTTTGCCTGTTTCAGGATTTGTCTGCATTAAGCCTTCTCCAGCATGTGAGAATGGAGAGTGCCCAATATCATGTAAAAGACAAGATAATCGGAGCAATACCCTGTCGCGGTCTAATCCAGAGTTAGTATATTTTAACTCCGACTTCAAAAATCGTTCTTCTTTGGTGGCTATAGCGTCAAAAATCCTTGTGGCTACGTGCATTACTCCTAAAGAGTGTTCAAATCTGTTATGTACCGCCCCTGGGTAAACCATATCAGTCCATGCCAATTGTTTAATCCTTCGCAGACGCTGAAAAACCGGGTCATTGATTATTTGTCTTTCCCACTCATTAATTTGAACAAAACCGTGAATCGGGTCGCGAATTTCGAAGCTCATTCTCACACCCACCTCTTATTTTACCTTAAAAAGTGACAGGAGGCAAACACTTGTTCTCTATCTAATTAAATAATATACACTAACATTTACTATCATTCCACATAGTTAAGGGAATTCCTCCATTCAAACCCAACTTTCCTTTGTATCCTTTACCTGTCATGACAGAAGATTTGGATTCCGCGTTTTTGAGTTTTTCCAGTTCGGCAATTTTCCTGGCTGACGGGACCTCTTCTTTGGCCGCCTCCAGCTCCCTTTGCTTTAACGTGACTTTTTCCTGCTCGGCGGAGTATTTCGACTTTTAGTCGTTCACCTGTTGCTCCAGGCTTTTGGTCTGAGTGGTTAATTGGGTGAGTTCGCTGCTTTTCAAGTTCAGGTCATTTTGGAGGTGTTTTTTCTCCTGAATGGCCTGGCCTCTGTCCTTGACAGCCTGTTGCAATTCTAATTTGGTCATGCTCTCGACATCGTGCTCCGCGATAAACTCTCCCGCTCCTCTTCCGGGATCCCCAGCAGGATGAGTGCCTGGGTGTAGGTCAAATTCGTCACCAGTGACGAATTTGGATTGCCGTCACTGTCGGGGGAAGCAAGCAGTTTCGTCCCATACTCTTCTCAGAGCTGCATTAACCTATCGGCCGTTCGCTGAGAGGAACTGACCGATTCCTTCAACCACTTGCCCCATTCTCGCTGATTCCAATTGTTCGAATGGACATATTCCAGAAAATAAATGAAAACACAGACGGAAAAATTGCGCTGTAGATTCTATATGACATTAAGTAGTTCCAATCACTGAAGCCTTGTTTGAAAGGATAGATGAACTGGAGTTACTTTGCAAGTATGGTAATAAAGAAAAGGCTGTCGACGTCGGAAAAAGAATGAAAAAGCGACTTATATCTGATATTGCCGGCCAGAACAGAGATGTCGTTGAGCTGACAAGATGCGATCCGGTCGCTGACCAGCATGTTGTCGCTCGTTAACGTTGCTATATATGCATCAAAGGCGATTGTTCCGAGCCTGATGAGGTCTGTTTCCGTGCTGATGAAGGTAAGACCGGACTGAGTTCCATTGTCTTCGCCGGAAAGGATAGCCGTGATGGCCTGCATCGTTGCCGAGTTGATTTTATTGATGCGGCTGTAGGGCTTCTCAATATAGCTCTTTTCATCTTGGCTGTAAACATAGTACGTTATCGTCTGACTATCTTCAAAGTGCTTGAAATCGATTCGAATATAGTTAGACACGAGAGGTATATCGTCAACAGCGTATCTGTTTTCTTTATCACCTTTCAAAACCATAACCGACATACGCTTAATAGCATCCGTATCCGTGACGGTAACGGAGGCGGCGGCCTTTCTATCCTTATAGTCGGTCAGTACTATGTTCTGAACATGCCTACTTCCCAATAACGTTACTTCTTCCATAGCCTCGTAATCCTCTTCTGGAATATTGTAATATCGTTTCTCATCGCCATACACCACAAGGGCAAGGGAAGGATCGGAAGCAAAAAAGCAAATACTATGGTCAATGGCATCTGGAATAAACACTGCAATCGTGGTTTCCGGTTCTTCGGTCGGGGTTATGAGCTTTTTGCTCCAGTCGTTTTCAGCATTGTCCAGCCATTTAGCCAGTTCGGAACCCGAAACATATGTTTCGCCATATTCAGCCGAAGTGACTTTGATTTGCTTAATCTCGGAAATAAGAGCAATTAGATTACCGGGGTTCAAAAATGACAAATCAGGCTCATCGTCAACAGGGTTCACCAGCAGGCCAATTCCAAGGGCGATTACGGCGACGACTGCCACAGCCATCATCCAAAACCTGGGTTTTCGATAGTTAAGCACATTTTTGATTCTGCCCTTCACGTTGCCCTCTCCGAAGGCAAGCGGGCTGCCATTCAGGATGCGCTTTCCGGTTGCAAGGGATAAAAGCGAAGCGGCATAAGGCTTTTTGATCTCGCCGCCCATTTCCTTGATCACTTTCTCATCACAGGAAAGTTCCATATCTGTACTCATAAGGACGAAGGCGATCCACACCAGAGGATTGAACCAATGAAGGCTCAGAACCATAAATGCAAAAGGCTTTATAATATGGTCGAGCCTGCGGATATGCGTCTGCTCATGCCGGATGATATAGTTTTTTTCCTCTGTCGTCAGTCCGGCAGGAATGAAAATTCTCGGTTTGAAAATGCCAAGCACAAAGGGTGTTTTCAGGTTATCAGCCTCATAGATGTTCTGCTCGACATTCCGAGCGCTTTTCAGGCGGTTTTTCAAAATCAGTACCGAAACAATACTGTAAATCAGCATCGCCGCGATGCCGAAAAGCCACAGGAACGTAGCAATCGCCATGGGTGCTTCCAGCGGGTCGGCAACTATCTGCTCATCACCCTGGGGCAGGGTTTCATTGATGACTTGGCTGATATCTGGAAGGGGCAAATCCACCTGTGGGTTTGCCGTGTGAACGATATCGGTGGAGATATAGGTGATGCTGCCGTTGGTTACGGCTGGAGAATGAAAGATGCCCAAGAGCGAAAAGTCCGTGGAAAACGATATGGGACAGAGAAGCCGAAATAAGACGACTGCCCACAGCGCATAGGAAAATACTCTCGGTGCTTTTTTCAGCGGCAAACGGGCAAGCAGCACCAGAACGATAACAATCCCTGCAGTAAGACTCATATTCAGAATTATAGGAAACATCGTATAGCACCACATAAGATTAACTTCTGTGCTCATCGATCAGCTTTTTCAGTTCTTCAGCCTGGCGGTCACTGAGCTTTTTGCCGCCGATAAAGGCTATAAGGAATTTGGGCAGCGAGCCTCCGAAAGTATCCTCTACAAAACGTTGGCTTTGCCTTACGTAAAACTCATCTTTTTTTATCAGGGAGGATACGATGGCATTTTCGTTTTGGAAAATACCTTTAGCACACAGCTTTTTTAGCACCGTATAAGTTGTAGACTTTTTCCAACTGAATTCCTTGGCGCACAATACTACCAAATCGCCGGAACAGATGGGTTCATGCCGCCAGATTAAAGCGGCGAATTTCTCTTCGCTTGGCGCGAACTTGTAATCGTTCATGTATGGTTCCTCCCGGGTCTATAAAATGTAGACTTTATGTTTGAGTCTACATTTTATAGACCCAATTGTCAAGAGGAATTGTTATGTAAGCTTTTTTCCTTTGTTGCTTACTTTATCTATCTATTCCTATGTCAGCAAGTTTCCAACCGGAAGTGTTCTCAATAAAGGTAAAAACCAACACGGCTCTGCTGTCGATGCGCTCCTGGATATCATCGGAAAGAGAGAGAACCTCGTAGCCTGTAGTGAACCTTTCTTGCTCATCCAGATGATAAAACCTTTGCCTGACTTGCTCAAAATCCAATTTATTTTGAAAGAAGAGGAGCTCGTTGCTGTGGTTTTCAAAAGGAGTTTCCAATCTGTCTTTCTTCACCACTATGGTATCATTTAATAGTTCTTTTTCAGTTTCACTGAATATGCCCGAATTTAACGCGGAAAGCAGTTTTCGCACTTTAATATCCAAGGTATTGCGGAGCTCGTATTCTTTTTCATACCGTTTGATCTGAGCATCTTTTTCATCTGCTATTTGTTCAAGTTCTTTCACCCTGGATCGAAGTTCCTCATTCTCAAGTTCCGAATTTGTGGCTGTTCCTCCTGAACAACCGCCGAAAATAAGAACGGCTGATACGATGATTAGCATAACATGAAACCATCGTAATACGGCATATCTGTCTATTTTTTCGTTTTGAATTTTCATGGTTACCCTTCCTCGGTTTTTGGTTTTATTATCCACGGGTGTATCGCCCTTTGTTTTATCTCACCAAGGCTTCTCTGATCAAGGCCTTGAAACTGTCGTACCCGGCGTGCTGAAGCGCTCCGGGCCTTCGCAGGAATCTCGTATCATATCCTTTTGCTTTCAGTTTATCCCACAGCTCATAGTTTGGAAAGATAAAATTGAATTCTTCTGATGAAAGCTTCAACATTTCCTCATAGCGATACCCTAGGTTCCCGAGTATACCGCTTTGAGCTTCCGTAATATTATACGCCGAGAGTTCTGCGCGCTGCGATTCGTCAGGCATGAACGCGGGAGCTCCGTCAAGAAGGGCGCCTGGTGCAAAGATTTTTTTGATTTGGTCCTGCGAAAGCGCCTCGATCTCCTTCATACTGCCATATCCCAGGTTCCCAAGCATACTGATTTCCCAGGCTTCCAATCCGGGCGTACCCACTGTTATGAGTTCAAAACCGTCTATAAGGATGTTGTCGTCACTTGCTTTTACAAGCTCGACTTCTGCGGACATTTTTTCGTCAAGTCCGAGCGAAACCGTAAGCCGGTCAGGGTCATTTTCGGAGAAGGTCGGCTCTGAGACGGAAACGGGGAAGGCTTTGAAGGTGATGGCACTAAGCTGCATAAGGTCATTAGCCTCCGAAGGGTTGTTATTATTCCATTTTTGGATTTCTGCCTTTAATCCGTCTGTGGCGAGCCTGTCAATCATCTCGTTCCACCGAAAATGCGCTGCCTGATAGAAAGCCAAGCTGCAGCTCATAGCGGACTCGATCGGCCTCATGTCGTATCCCTGTGGGAGCTGCTGCAAATCCTCGTTCCTGTGTACGGTAATTTTTTGCCCCAGGATTTCCGCTCCGCTAAGTCCCATGTAACCGACAAATTCCATGCCGCCGCGCAGCCAGTCGTAAACGGGCGCAAGGGTTGCAGCATTAAGCGGCCCTATCGTATGGGTATAGACTCCATTGGTTGAGAGAAACAGGACATTTTCACTTTTTGTGAAGCAGACAAGCATCCTGTCGCACGGATAGGACTGCTTGATATCGCCGCGAAGCGTATAGCTTAGATCGTCGTTCCCGTCAAAGACAAGCTCAATGCAGGAGCCCTGTTCCCAATAATCGTGGGCAATGCTTTCGTTGTCAATCTGGGCCGCCGTCAGGTCAAGAGTTTCAGGCAGTGCGCCAATGATCGCGTCCGCGACAAAGTCTATCCTATCCTTACTTATCTCATTCACCGTGTAGCTCTCCCAGCCTATGTGGCGGTAGTTCATCCGCACTGCTGTTTTAATGTAGTCGGAAAGCGGCCGCGATGCCGAATGGGAAAGAAAAACAGGCTCTCCGGTGGTTTCGTCCACATAATAGCGGAAAGATTCCGTACGAACCACGGTGAGCGCGCTATAATCACCCGCGACGACGGCGGTGCGGATCTCCTGCCACTGCCCGGCGTTTAAGGAATACTCTTTGGTTGCGCAGTAATCCATGGTGACGGTGTATACAGTGCGGTCATTTTCGACAGCACTATCTATGCTTTTGAGTACGTAAATCGGTTTATCATTTATGCTCGCAGGAACTGCCGTGTATTCCATACCGTTATAGTCCCAACGGGAGTTTATGATCATGGATGCACCGGAGATATCTCCAGCCTCAAAGCGGTCGCAAATGACCTTTTCCACATAATCACGGGTCATGGCATCCTTGCCGTTGCCCTGGTTGTCAGGGTTTATCGCAAATGCGTAGAAAAGATATTCGCCGATGTCCGTGGGCGCGTTACCCTCCTCAAAGAAGGGCACATAGTCAAGGCGGTTATGAACAGCGAAATCGAAGTACTCGCCCCGCAAGGAGGCATTGTCAAGATCTGTTTTTCCACCCGTAAAGGTACAAACTACCGCGACGGCAATAATCAAAACAACGGCAAGTAAAGAAGGGAACAACATTTTGGGTTTTTTGGCAATCATAATAATCCGCTTTTTAATTCCAGCCTTGCCGGATGTCATGGTTGTTTCAGCCATTTTTTTTGCCTCCTCCGCCTTTTCCAATATCGCATATAATACGTCTATTTCTTATTTGATACTTCATACTCGCTGTATTTGACCAGGCGCGTCTTAAGGTCGTCGCCGTCTGCATAAAGCTCCGATCGGCAGCTGTCTGCTCCGCGCCCTGCGGTAACGATTCGTTTATGACTTCACTGATGCCCGGAAGCAGTTCGTTTTCTCAATTTCAATCGCTTTGTTCAGCAAATTAAGACCTCCCAAAACATTTCCCTCGAAATATTTTGCATCCATTCGTCAGTAACCTGCCGGGGCAAAAAACACCCCTCAGCAGGATTACCATAGTATGGTTTATCTTCAAAAACGTGCATGTTGATTTAATCAATGCGGTATTTATATTGATCACTTTCAACGGTTACCCCTTGCCAGACTGCTGAATATTTACAATCGCTAATAACACGCAAGAACCGTCCCCTGTGTCTGCCTGGCGCAGGATTCCTCCGGTCTGCACCACAAGTAGCACATTCTTCCCTATGTCCATATACTGTACAAGAACTGTATTACTGAAAAAAGGATGAATTATAATGAAAACTTATGTTTTCCCGGCTGTTGTCGAGCAGCATCCATCAACCGGCAGATATGTTGTTGTTTTCCCCGATCTGCCGGAAGTTATCACAAACGGAGAAAATCTGCAAGACGCTTCATGTAATGCTTGGATCAACTTGGGGTTTCGTTTATATCATATGGAAGAGGAGCATATAGCAATCCCTGAAGCGTCCGATCCCTCAAGTATAGTGAAGCCGGAGGACGCTAAAATAATTACTGTAGAGGTCGATATGCTGGTAGTGCGGCAGGCGCTTGATAACAAATCTGTCAAGAAGATCGTAACTTTGCCCAAATGGTTAATAGCTTTGGGGAAAGAAAACAATATCAACTTCTCACGGGTTCTGCGGCGCGCTCTAAAAGAGGAACTGGGAATTTACGATGAGGAAACCGGCTTTTTGCCTTTACTGACCGATATATTTAGATAAATCCAAAAACGACTACACGTATTCGTTTTTGGGGGATATGTGAGTAAAGCAAACAGGATGAAAGGCTTTGAAGCTCTTATGCACGATGTAATACCAGAACGCACGCCGCCTGTAATCGCGGCTGAAATCAACACAATTAAATACCAGACCGGGAAGATCTACCTTGCCGCCGCCGTCGAGATCGGCAGGCTCCTCAAAGAGGCCAAAGACCTGCTTCCGCATGGGGAGTGGCTGAAGTGGCTGGAAGAGTCCGTCAGCTATTCTCCGCGGACGGCGCAAAAAATGATGCGCGTCTACGAAGAATACAGCCTCAAACAGCCCCTCTCCCTTAACGCCGGCGCAGACTCGCCGGCGATGCCGAACCTAAACTATTCTCAGGCGCTTATTCTCCTCGGAGTGCCGGAGGAAGAGCGGGCTGAGTTTATCTTAGACCTGGATATCGAGAGCATGAGCGCCCGGGAACTGCAAACGGCGGTGGATGATAAGAAAAAGGCTGAGCAGGAAAAAATCCAGGCCCTGCAGGAGAACGCAGACCTCCGGACAACCCTGGATAACAAAGACATTAAGATCGCCGAACTGACCGCAGAACGCGACAATCTGAAGACCCAAACAGAGGGCTTACAGAAGACCAAAACAAGACTTGAGAGAACGACCGAGGAGCTGGAGAATCAGGTGGGATCGCTTAAAAAAACCTCAAACCAACAGGGCTACGAAAGGATGCAAAGGAACTTTCTTAACTCGCAGCTCAAGGTGAGATCCAACCACATCGGCTTTCTCTGCGAGACCCTGGACAAAACCATCAAGCAGCTGAAATGGGAGCTGAAAAATATCGCCGATCAAGATAAGGAAGCGTTTATAGCGTATAAAACTATCATGCAGAAATATCTGAACGCGGGGCTGAAGGAGGAAGATTAGGGGAGCAGGCCTTTTGTGGACAGCGTTTCGCTGCCTAAGGCGGATATCAGGCGCTCGACTTGATCGGTAACTTGCTCGCGAACTTGTTCGGTTTGCATAAGCTCATTTAAAGCATCTCGGATCACGCGGAGCATAAATTCAACAAAAGCTGTAGAATCCGCCGCTTTGTCGGCAACAGCCAATATGGTGTAATACTCCTGTTGACGTTCGCGGATTAAAGTCTCCGCATTACCGCTCATTGAGCTCCGTGCCCGCCCTTATTTTACTTTCAGAGTCCGCAGGTACGCCTTTGCTTCGTCGCCGATCCGGTAGCTCTCAACCGCTTTCTGGATAGCTTTGTTGTGCGTCCACTTCTCTAAACGCTGTTCCTGAATATACGGCACAGCGCCTTCGTACTGCTTAGCCAAGGCTGTTGCGAAATACCAGGCGATCATCATGTTGACATAGTATTCCTCCTGAAAAACACTGGATTCACTTACTTCAAAGGGTACCAAAATGGCATCCAACGATCACATAAATGGATACCACCAACGGTACCATTTTGGATTTGCGCTCACTTCGATGGTAACCAAATACAAAATAAGAATAATGGGCATACGAGCGTCAGTCCATGGCTTTGGCTAACGTGGTAAGCTTATTAATCGTCTTCAAATTTCGCACAGTCGCTGATACACCAACAATGCGAAGTTCGTGTACGGATTCCCGCATTATCTTTTTAGGCCCTTTTTATTGTAAAGCGCCAAGGTAATTTGGCCTTATGTCATAAGTTAGAAGTATGACATTTTAGCTCCCGTTTTCATCCATTTGATGGTGTGTGACACAAGGTGCAACTTTGAATCGATAAATGTGGTCAGGACGCTACGGAACTGTTAAACGCAAAATTTTGCAAATTCCTCATAGCTTCCACCAAGCAGAAGCCACGATAGAATTCATAATTATATAATTATTGTGTGATTTTGATAACCCTTTTGCAAAACCTTTTTCAGAATATCAAGCCCTTTTTCCAACTCTTCTATCGTATCCGGTCCGGATAGGGAGATTCGAACAGCCGAAGGTGCCGGAATACTCCCAACCGCAAATTTTTCTGCGCAAAAGACTTGTACGCCAGCTTCGCGTGCAAGCAGTTCAAATTCTCTTCCCTGCCATCCTGTCGGGAGAATTAGCCATTGAAAAAAACCACAGGGTCTATTTACTATATCGTAGCCGGATAGTATTTTTAATGCCGACTCATTTCTTTTTCGTGCTTCCTTCCGTTTATCCTCCATGATGGCATCTGCCTTCCCTGTTACTATTAAACGTGTTACTAATTCTGCAGTAATCGGTGAAGCCATCCATGTTGTATTCAACAACCCTTTTTCCATTGACTCGATATAAGGTTCTGGTACTCGCACAAAAGAAATCCGAAATCCAGGTCCAAGGAGTTTTGATGTGCCTCCTACATAGATTCCCTGATTTGGAACATAAGCAGATATGGGAACACTTTCAAGATTACCTGTATAACCATAAGCATTATCCTCGATCAAAATTAGATTATATTTCCTTATAAAATCAGCGATCTGCTCTCTGATGTTTTGTGTCATGGAAATAGTTGTTGGATTTTGGACTTCCGGCATTAGATAGATACCCTTAATCCCCTCGTTTTTGCATGCGTTTAATAGTCCTTGTGGACTCATGCCTTCACTAGTCATTTCGATAGGGACTAGGCGAATACCATGCAAAGCTGCTAGGGTTTTTAACCCAGGGTAAGTTAAGGAATCAACTGCAATTCGGTCTCCAGGATCAAACAATGTTAGTAAACAAATGGCTATTGCATTTTGAGAACCAGGTGTAATGAGAATCTCCTCAGCAGAGGCATTAATGTTAAAACGCTTTAACCATTCCGCTCCAATAACTCTATGATTTAAATGACCAGCTGGCTCAGAGTACCTAATTAATCTTTCCATATCCATGTCTTGAAGTGAATCTTTAACCATTCTAGCAGTAACTTTGTTGATACCGTAGAGTGGTAGTACTTGCCCCATTTCAATCAAATTCAATGTTTTATCCTGACTTATTAGAGATAAAGATACTTTAACGTCAGCAGCTACAAACGTTCCACGCCCTACTACTCCAGAAATCAGTCCCTTCAGCTCGCAAACGCGAAGAGCTCTTGTTACTGTACTTAAATTTACTCCAATAAGGTCCGCAAGCTCTCTTTGAGGAGGTAATTTATCACCAGGCTTTAAAATTCCTGAATTAATGTCTGACTCCAAAGCGTCTGCTAATGCAATATAAAGGGGTCTCTTACCTATCTTAATTGTTGGATTCCACTCGTTAGACATCATTACCACCTCGAAAAACAACCAAGACGTATTTCCTGGCAGGAAAGCTCTTGAGGGATTAAATATCTTCAAAGAACCTCTCCAAGAGGAATCGAGCAATCCCTATGAGATTCTTGACAGTTTGCACAATAATGGATCACCTGCAACCGTTGCACAAACAGGCGGACGTTATTTTGGTTTTGTAAATGGCGGTATTGTTCCAGCTGCTCTGGCTGCAAAGTGGTTATCTGACACTTGGGATCAAAATGCTGCTTTATATGTTATTTCTCCCATTGCTTCTGTTTTGGAAGAGGTTTGTGAAAAATGGTTTGTTGATCTCTTCAATTTACCTCAAAACACAGCTGCCGGATTTGTAGGGGGAAGTTCCACTGCAACGCTTTGTGGATTAACGGCTGGAAGAAACCATTTATTACACCAACTCGGCTACGATGTCGGTAAAAAAGGACTCTTCGGCGCACCTGAAATTCGTGTCATACTTGGAGAAGGGGCTCACTCGACAATTTATAAAGCCCTTTCCATCCTAGGACTTGGAAGCGAGCGCATAATCAAAGTTCCAGCAGATAAGCAAGGTCGAATATCAGTAGACGACGTTCCGGAACTTGACAACCGAACTCTCTTAATTCTGCAGGCTGGAAACGTTAATTCAGGTTCTTTTGATGATATTAATACACTCTGTCAAAGGGCTAGAATAGCTGGCTCGTGGGTACATGTGGATGGAGCTTTTGGTTTATGGGCGGCAGCTTCAGAAGAACTGAGACATCTTACTAAAGGTGTTGAATTAGCTGACTCTTGGTCTGTTGATGCTCATAAAACGTTAAATGCACCCTACGATAATGGTATTGTGCTATGTCGTAACCGGGATTCACTCGTGCAAGCGCTTCATATGACAGGTTCTTATATCATTTATAGTGATCATCGAGATGGAATGTTATATACATCGGATATGTCACGAAGGGCCAGGATCGTTGAATTATGGGCAACCATGAAATCTCTCGGCAAAAAGGGCATTTCGGAACTTGTAGAAGACCTGCATCATAAAGCATTGTACTTTTCAAAGGCTCTGGAAGAGATCGGCTTTACAATCAAAAACGAAGTTTGTTTTAATCAAGTATTGGCCTCCCTAGGGAAATCTGATCTAACAGAAAAAACGCTGAAGCACATACAAGAATCCAAAGAATGTTGGTGTGGAGGTGCAAAATGGGAGGATGAGACAGTTATTCGCATCAGTGTTTCTTCTTATCGAACAACTTACGAAGACATTGATCGTTCCGTAAAGGCATTTGCCGAGGCAAAATGGAAGGCATCAAGAATCAACCCGACCAGCGTTTCATAATCAAACTACCTCGCGAACTCCAACTCCAGACTTGAAACACAAATCCCGCCTCAACTAACGACCGTTGATTAACCATTTTACCCTTGGAATTGATACATTTAAACATGAATTACATATTTATGAAATGCAAAAAACGGATACGGTAATAGAACAATAATACGAGCAAAAGTATACCAACAGAAATAATAACTCTGTCTAATTTTTTATTATTAATATATTTATGGCTTAAACCATATAATGTAAGTCCAAGAAAGCCTCCAAAAGTATTTGTAATTAAATCTGTTATGTCTGCCGCCCCAATAGCGAAGATAAATTGAATTAATTCGCAAGTAAGGCTAAAAACCAGTATTAAAGCTAACTTAGGTAAAAATCCAATTTTTTCGAAATTGACATTCAAAAGCAAGCCAAAAGGAATAAAGATTATAACATTATCTCTCATCTCTCCGAAATTAATTCTTCCATTTACATTTAAAGGAGCAGCAAATGGATTCAAGTTAAGACTTCCATGGGGATAATTAAATACTGACAAAATATTGTATTGTAATTTGAATAACACTAACCAGATTAGTATTACTAAAGGGTAGAAGAAGCACTTTTTATACTTATTATAGTACGCGTCACAAACTCGAATTCAGGTCGTCTCTATCACTTGCTTAGACTCATTCTGTACAAGCAATGTCGAGCACGGGTTATGGCGACGTAAAGCAATTTAAGATCAAGTTCCTCATCGCTATAGTCTTCATGAATATTAAAAATAAACACAGCGTCAAATTCTAGTCCTTTGGCAACATATGAAGGTACTATCAAGATTTGACCTTCATATATGGTTTCATCCCCCTGTAAAATCTCATAGGATTTGGTTAGGTTTTTTTTGAGTAGTTGACATTCTTTCAGAGTTTTCCCGATCAGGGCGATTGATTTATACCCACTCGCAAGCTGAATTTCAAGCAAACTCTCTATGCCGAGAACCATATCTTTAACACTTTTAAAGTCTATAATATAAGGAGGAGTGCCATGGCGGATGACAGGCTTCGCTAGGAGGATATCTGTGGATTTCACTTTTTTAATGACTTCGTTGGCATAATCCATAATCTCTATGGTGGTACGATAGCTTTGTTCGAGTGTTAAATAGTTACAGTCAAGATCGGGAAAAACGTCTTGTTTGACTTGATCCCAGCTTTTTATCCCACGGCAAGAGTGAATTCCCTGAGCCAAATCTCCAAATATCGTAAACATATCTGTTTTGAGAATAGTTCGTAGAGTATAGAACTGAAAGATGCTTAGATCCTGGGCTTCATCAATAAAAACGTGACTGACCCCAAACTTTTCTTCGTAACCAATCAGAAGATGCTTTAAATAGGCAAGTGGTGCCAAATCCTCAAGCTCAAGTTTGTTTTGGCTGATGAGTTCGCCGGAGGAACTGCACATGTACTCAAGTACCGCTCTGTCCAGATCCTTTTCACGGGGGCCTAAGATAATTGTAGGATCAGTAATAATTCGTTGATAATGACGGAGCAGATCGATCTTAGGGAAGAGTGCAAGATACTTCTTGACAACGGTCTTTGCGCTGTTCGTGAGCTTGGTTAGGGCTATATTACGTAAGTCAACCAAAGCTATCGCTT
This sequence comes from Desulfosporosinus sp. BICA1-9, assembly GCF_000802135.1. Classification (NCBI taxonomy): domain Bacteria; kingdom Bacillati; phylum Bacillota; class Clostridia; order Eubacteriales; family Desulfitobacteriaceae; genus Desulfosporosinus; species Desulfosporosinus sp. BICA1-9. The sequence continues at coordinate 11,986 of NZ_JUEE01000215.1, read as the reverse complement.
TTTCCCTTCGTAGATCGTCATCAAACTCTGACGAAAAACGCACTTCTTCTATCTGACGGCTGAACTCCTCTTCCACTAGTTTCAGGATAGGTTCTTTGGCTGCCTTTAGTTTATTGGTGAGAACTTTTTTGACCATCTCAATTCGCTTCTGCAAGGGGAGAAAACTATATTCTTCTAGGAAAATCCGTTGAACATCTTCTGCTTCTAAAATCACATGCTCTCCGAGCATGAAATCGACGTTCGGTACAAATGTCTCTTGCAGTCGGTCTACATAGTGGTCGAGAGTATCTTTAAAGTGAATGGATCCTTTGAATTCGGAGGCTCCAATGATATTGGCAGAGTTTATAGAGGATTGGTTGTTCTCGTCGAGTAACCGAAAGAGTTTTTGTTCAGGTGGTACTAATTTGACCTTCGCTGATTTGCCAATGAGCTCCAACAGGAAGTCAATCAACGTTGTCTGAGTCACTCTTTCTGCGCCAAGCTCTGGCAAGGCCTCGGATATATAATTAATAAATAATCGGTTCGGGCCGAGAATAATAAAGTTCTCAGGGATAAAACGATCTTGATAGGTATAGATGAGGTAAGCCATGCGGTGGAGTGCAATCGTTGTTTTACCGCTACCGGCAACTCCTTGAACGATTAAAGGAGTCATATCTGCGCGGATCACCCGGTTTTGTTCCGCTTGAATCGAGGTGGCAATATCCTTGAGGCGATGATCGACATTGGCTTCCAGGGAGGCCTGAAGGAAGGCATCATTGGTTGTAATGTCAATATCTCGAATCTCAAATAACTGACCTTCCTCAATCGTAAATTGACGTTTAAGGGCGAGCTCTCCTGAAATCGTTCCCGTCGGGGTTTGATAATCAACCGCACCCAAGCGTCCTTCATAGTAGATTGAGGCGATAGGGGAACGCCAATCGAGGATGAGTGGTTCTTGGTCTTCTTTGGTAAGCAATGAGACCTTACCAATATAATAACGCTTAAAGTCTGGAGTCTCCGCTTGTTTAAAATCAATTCGGGCAAAGTAGGGTTTTTCAAGTCCTCGATTAAGTTGGTAAAAGTGTTCTTTTCCATATTCTAAAAGCTTCGTCGTCACTAAAATGGAAATGTAACTTTGGCTGCTGTCTAAGAAATCTAAGTCAATAAAAGCCTGACGAATTTCTTCGCGTTGACCTTGACGGTTTTCGACAATCAAATCAATCATTTTTTTCATATAAGCAATGGTAGAAGTAAGACGGTTTCTTTCTTGCTCAAATTCGGGATGGTTATTGCTGTTCATCGTATGCTCCTTCCGGTAATATTTGGACTTGGGGACGTTAAGGCTGCAATTATACCCAAAAAAGGAAACATCATGATTAGATAAAGGATTTCAGTGTATCCGCCCCACTGATCGAAGGCCATACCTAACGGCAGTGGCCCTAGTGCCGCTCCAATAATCATGACGCTAGAGGCCATTGCTCGGATACTCCCTAAGTGTCGACGCCCATAATAATTGGGCCAAATCAAATTTAACGTGATGTGTTCAAAACCTCCAACGATTCCCCACATGACACCGAAAAGAATTACACTAACCATGGAATTCACATGGTTAAGGCTAAACAAAGCCACGATTTCGCCTAGAAAAACGAAGGCTAGTGCATGGTTTGTTTTAACGCGTTCCAAAATGAATCCGGCTAGGAATGAGGCGGAGAAGCCCACAAGGGCCATCAAACTCAGAACAAACGCCGAATTCAATGGGGAAATCCCTCGTTCACCGAGGATGGAGATTAAGTGAAAGGTTAATCCGGTATTAATTAAGGCAGGGACAGAGGCAGCCAGAAGAATAAACCAGAACGTTCTCGTTTTTTTGGCTTCTGCCAAGGTCCAGTTTAGTTCTGTATCGACGAATTCGGTCTGGTTGACAGTTGATGGGCCTTCGGGAGTATTTAAAGTATTTAAGCGATGTATAGAGGCTCCATCCGGTCGTAATCCGACCTCTTCCGGTTTGTTGCGAATTAAATAGTAAGACAGAGGGGTGTACAGAACGATTAGCAAGCCCCCCCATACCCACCAGGTAACACGTAAATCCCAAGTTTGAATCATCCAGACATTGAGAATTGGAACGAGGGCTGAACTAATAAATCCCCCAAGGGCCATTAAACTGAAAGCCCTTCCCCTTTGCCGAATAAACCATTGAGGAACCAAGGTGCTGGGGATCAGGGTCATCGAGCCTTGCCCAAATAACCGGAGCATAAAGAACCCAATAAACATCCATACAACTCCGAGCATGGCACTGTTCCAAAAGCAAGCGAATCCCAAGCAGAGACCGATGACCACACTCATTCGCCGTTGTCCATAGCGATCGATAAGCCGCCCCATCATAAAGAGAGAGAGACCAGCGGTTAAGCTTGCCAGGGAATAAACACTGAAAATTAGGGAGCGACTCCACCCTAATTCGGTCATATAAACATTGATAAAAACGGAGATAGAGTAGGTTTGACCGGGACCTGAAAAGAATAAACCTAGGGCAGAGATGACGACGATAATCCAACCATAGAAAAAGGGAAGATTCACAGGGGTTTTTTCTTGAAAACGCTGCACGACTAGTTACTCCTTTGACATTGAATGAAAATGGAAAAATCCTGTTCAATTCATTCCTAGGTTTTCAATTGGCTTTTTACTTATACTTCTTGAAAAATTGGAATAACCATCGGGTGCCTCTTGGTCTTATCATACAGATGTCTACTCACTGCATCCCTTACGCGATTTTGTAAAAGGTTGGTGTCATTGATACCATTCTGGAAATTACGGGCTATGGTCTGTCTCGTGAGTGCTTTTACCTCATCGAGGATTAGGTTGGACTCTCGAACATAGACAAATCCACGGGTGACGACATCTGGGCCCGCTAACATCGTGTTGGTTGCTCTGTTGAGTGCTAACATGATGATCAGAATTCCATCTTGAGATAGGAGTGATCGCTCTTTCATAACGCTACTTCCGATATCTCCGACTCCCAAGCCATCAATAAAAACTCGTCCAGCAGTAACGTTATCAGCTAACTTTGCCCCATGACTTGTAAACTCTATTACATTGCCAATCTCGGCGACGAAAATGTTTTCCCGTGGAATTCCTACTTGCCCAGCGAGTTCAGCATGTTTCATGAGCATGCGGTATTCTCCGTGAACAGGAATAAAGTACTTAGGTTTTACCATGCTGATCATCAGCTTAAGCTCTTCTTGGCTGGCGTGACCCGACACGTGCATCCCCGAGATGGATTCATAGATGACTTTGGCGCCTAACTTGAAGAGCTGATCAATATTGCGCGAGACTGCTTTTTCATTGCCAGGGATGGGAGAAGCAGAAAGAATCACCGTATCCCCAGGATAAATGGAAATCTGATGATGACTATGGCTCGCCATGCGAGTCAGCGCAGCCATTGGCTCGCCTTGACTGCCCGTCGTAAGGATGCATACTTGATTACCCGATAAGCGCATAGCCTCGTCGACGTCAATGAGCATGTCTTCCGGCACATCCCGAAAATAGGGACATTAAAATGTCTCAACAAATAGGGTAGTCCGCCAATATGATCCTCATGACCGTGAGTAATCAGGATTCCCAGGATGAGGTCTTTGTTTTCGATAAGATACGTATAATCTGGTATAACGAGGTCAATCCCGAACATATCATCGTCAGGAAAAGCCAGACCCGCGTCAATTAACAAGATTTGATCATTATAGCGGATCGCGGTTGTATTCTTTCCGATTTCCCCTAGTCCACCGAGGGGAATAATCTGCAGTTTGTTTTTTTGGTCAAGTGAATATATTGCCATAGTCATGTCCTAGGCTGTCTATAAAACGCAATATCATAACGATCGCTTAACCAGGTTTCCTTCCATTCATCCAATAACAAAACAGCATAGTTTTCATCTTTATCCAGCACTACCGTGCTCATGCTTGATTCAGTCAGCAGCTTAATTGCTTTATCATCTTTTTCAACCCAGCGTACGATCTCAAAGGGAAGGTGTTGAATAGCTACCTGGACCCCGTACTCTTCACGCAAGCGGTATTCTAACACTTCAAACTGCAATTGTCCCACAACGCCAATAATTGGAGCTTCAACGCCGACATTAAGGTCACGAAAAACATGGATTGCTCCCTCTTCTTGAAGTTCCTGAATCCCCTTTCAGTGCACTCCCGAAAAACACCAGCGTCACTTCTCCTCGGTCCACTCGTTCCTTGGAGAAGGTATTTCCAGCCATGTCCAATAGCTCAATTTCCTCATTTAGCTGATTAATAAGGTCATCTCTAATTCCCGCGCGTACTCTTTCGTCGCTGAGGGCTCCAGAGATAGGGGGCTTGGAACTAGATCTAAGACTCCCTGCAATAAAACGCTCAACCAGTCCCGTGTGGCGATCATAAATCCCTTTAAAATCGGGACCCATTCCGATTGGCCAATTCATGGCATACGATTCAATCCCAAGAACCTTTTCCACTTCATCCATTAAATCAAGGGGGTCCTTGGCATTACGGTCAAACTTATTAATGAACGTAAAGATGGGAATTCCCCGTTTTCGACAGACCTCAAACAATTTTTTAGTCTGTGTTTCAACCCCTTTAGCGGCGTCTATCAGCATCACGGCACTATCGGCAGCCGTCAGAGTACGGTAGGTGTCTTCACTGAAATCTTGGTGACCTGGAGTATCCAGGATGTTGATCACATAGCCCTGATACTTAAATTGGAGTGCACTCGATGTAATCGAAATGCCCCGCTGCCGCTCAAGTTCCATCCAGTCCGACGTAGCAGCGCGATCTGCTTTGCGGCCTTTGACCGAACCCGCTTCTCGAATTGCTCCTCCAAAAAGCAGGAGCTTTTCCGTTAAAGTTGTTTTCCCAGCATCGGGATGCGAAATAATCGCGAAGGTTTTTCGAGAATTAATTTCTGTTTTTAGATCCGTTTGATTCAACGTTATTAACTCCTAAATTATCGTTATACATTCACATTCGTAGTTTTAGTCGCTTTTCTGATTCGGTCAGTTTCTAGTTTATCAATGACATATGCCCCTTCGGTACATTGAATGACATCGCCTTCTTTTAGTCCAGCGGGAAGATCTCTCTTGAGGATATCCACCATGGTTTTACCCTCAAATTCTATAACAGCATAGTCGCCTTCGAATCGGTCGATGATCCCCTTCATATATCATGGTCCTCTCTTTATGACGCGCTTTTCTTCAACACACCAATACTCTTGTCATCGCTGAATTCAAGAGACAAGTTTAAATGCTCCGCCAGCCAGCGGAAAGTTTTTTGGCTGTAGAATGTGATATGAGTAGGGTCCTTGCGGTACCACCAGCTTATAAAATCCTCTGCAGAAGTGTGAAACAGAGTGGTTACCGCCAGTATACCTCCTTTTTCCAACAGAACTTCCAGTATTCTAAGGGTTGCTAGGGGGTTTTTAAGATGTTCCAGTACATCGGTGCACGTGATTAAATCATAGCGTTTCTTTAGAAAACCCTGAGTTGGGTAAAAAAAGGGGTCGTAGATATCGGTTGCATAACCTAATTTCTCCAATAGCACCTGCAGTACCGGCCCAGGCCCGCAGCCGAAATCCAGTGCCCTTTTAACGTTTTTCAGGTTGTCGATCTTAGAGATTATAATGAAGTTATTAAAATTGTTCACATACCCTGGATTATCCAGGGTGTTTTTGTGCTGGCTATATCTATTAAATTCCTCCTGCCTGTCTAGAAAGGTATCCTCATCGATCGATATTAAATCGCATACTGGGCAATGGAAATATTCTGGTTCTATGGGTTCTGAAAGTTTGTTTAAGGTGCCTCCACAAAGTTTACAAAATTGATTAATGACATTTCACCGCTTCAGTAATAATTTAAACTCCCCTTAAAGAAGAGTTTATGGATATAGGACAAATGTAAAGCTTAATACCGATACTTAATAATACTCTTGCGTTTATTCCGAACTTGCAATAGGTTCTTCACTTAAGTCCTCTTGGCAATTGGGGCAGATCCATTGACCATTTTCTACACAGCTGTAGGACTTTTTGCCACAGGCAGGACATTTTTTACAAAGCATAAATACAATATCACCTCAGGTAGCCCGGTTTTCCTCCCGGGTAATTATCATAATGAGCATCGATCCGACTTCTTCGCTGTTGGGGGCAGTAATCATGATTTGATCCGGTTGCGCAGTGATGATAATACCCACAGCTTGAAAACCAATGTTCTGGGTTGTAGTCCTAATACTTATCTTGCCACCGACAAATGTGGCAGACTTTACGCACATAACTGACTCATTAATACGGTAGTATTGTGAATCCGAGTTGACCTGTAAATGAACTGTCATACCAACGAGTGTTTTCATGAGCTGCTTTAATAATTCAAGGTTTTTAGGATCAAATAGCCTCTGGTTTAAATTGTCCTTAACGAGGTTATACAGGTTATCAAACAACAATATCACCTCACCTTCGTCGTTATAAAAATGTGAATTCTGTTCGAGCATATATGAGTTGGAAACAATGCTAGCCTAATATCCGCCTGTTAGATTCAAGCGGTTATGATACACTTATCATAGTGGACTAACCCTAGTAAGATTGAATTTTTGTAAGCTCATACTTATCACACCTCTTGCTAATATTTAGGGAGGGGGTAATAGTTCCAATTATAGGAACCGTTCCCCACGTTTTTGTTTTTCAATAAACTCGCTAAGATCATCTTTTTTGACCCGCCAACTATGACCTATTTTAAAGGCGGGAATTTTATCGGCCTGAACCAGACGGTAGGTGGTAACCTCGCTAATTTGCAGGTATTCTGCCACCTGGCGTATGGTCATTATTTCTTTTTCTTCGGCCATATATGCTCACTCCTTAATCCTTTGCCATACCATGGGTGATTAGTATTGATCAAAACTGATAGCTTAATTATATATTATGAGTCTAAAGAAGGCAATTTTTAACCAGTTATTGCTTGTTTATACTAGTTTTAATATAAAGACCATACAAACATTGAGCCATTCGATCAGTCGTATCAAAATTGCGGTTTATGTTCATTTGTGGTAATGTACAAAGGTTCCCCAAAACCGATATCTCTTATCGGGTCAGTAAAGGTATTTTTTTTGTTCAAAAATGAGAACACTCTTCGTAGTTGATTTATTTATTTTGAGAAAGTGAGTTTAGTTAATGAGCGTACAAACATTCAGAGAATCATGGTTTAGTAATATTAAAAATGACGTATTGGCGGGGCTTGTCGTTTCACTCGCCTTAATTCCAGAGGCCATCGCTTTCTCGATTATTGCAGGGGTCGACCCCATGGTAGGACTGTATTCGTCCTTTATGATTCCGATTATTATTGCCTTTGTGATGATTGTTACCGTTTTGACAGTTTTAATGACTCACAATTTAGCGATAGGCGTTCTAACGGGAGTAGTTTTAAGTGCTGTCTTTTTTGCCTCTAAGATTTCTAAAGTTTATGTTAAAAAACGAATAGAACACGATGGTAAGATGAAACTATACCAGATTAGTGGTCAGTTATTTTTTGTTTCTGTCACAGACTTAATTAACGTATTTGATTTTACGACGGATTTTCATGATAATATTAAAGAAGTAGAGATAAACTTTAGTAATGCCAATCTTTGGGATGATTCAGCCGTTGCTGCGATTGATAAGATCGTCTTTAAATACCGGCAATATGATATCGAGGTTGTATTAAGTGGACTCAACGAACAAAGTGCCCGATTGATTGATAAATTGGCCACTCACACTGATATGAACGCTGGGCCACCTAAACACTGAGCAAGAGACAACGCTAGCTATAAAATTGGAGGTTAAACTATGTTTAATAAAATCCTTCTGGCAGCCGATGGCTCGGAACATTCATTAAGAGCCACTGAAAAAGCAATTTTTCTAACTCAAAATAACCCTGAAGCAACCATTGAAATCTTATATGTAGTCAACAGTGAGACATCTAAATCTGATGTATTACGAGATATGGATACAGACGCTATAACCTTAAAAAGGAATCAAAAATTGCTCCCGATACAAGTGAAGTTGAAACAGGCCAAGGTTAATTACTCAGTGAAGTTTATCCACGGCGAGCCAGGCCCTTCGATTGTGAAATACGCCAATGAGGGTAAATTTGATATCGTAGTAATCGGTAGTCGGGGTTTAAACGGCGTACAGGAGTTTGTCTTAGGGGGAGTTAGTCATAAGGTCGCGAAAAGGGCTAACTGTCCAGTATTAATCGTAAAATAAAGGTAATAATTGTATTAGTTCTTGTATTGGGGTGAACTTCGCAAAGTGAAAGACGCTATTCTACAGTTTTTAAGTCTGAATATTATTAGACCTTTTTGTACCAGAGGCTACTTACAACAGGGGATGTCGTTTTTTAATAGCTCATTTTTTGTAGGACTCCAAAAAATATTTAATTAATACCAACTTTTTCCTCCACCCTCACCCCACTCTTAATCTCAAAAACAAAATGCGCTAGTGTGAGAATTTCTATCTTCTCAACCAACGCATTAAATATTTCTTCATCGAACGCTTCAAGCAGTGAATCCCTGCCGTTTATTGTCTCTAGGATTTCATCAAACCTTTGTTTCAACCCATCCTTTGATTCGATTACCTTATCAAGCTCCAGCCTTTTCTTTCGCACTTCCTCCAACTCACCGGATATGCTTTTGTACTCCTCGTTATAGACCTCAGGATCGACGTTATTATTTACCTGAAACCGGATAAGCCTCTTTAACTCATTTTTCAATTCTTCAATTCTTTTGTCCAAAGCTTCGGTCTCTCCAATATCTGGCCTTTGCAAAATAATCATTTCAATATTTGCTGTCATCGTCTTGATAAAGCTCTGTCTTTTTTCGTAGATTCTGTTGAACATCCGCACAAATCCATCCTTCAAACCCTTCTCATCAACAGCTTTTGCTCCGCAGGCATCTTTGCCGTCCATTATATAAGTTTTGCACTGCCATACAACTTTCTTTGCTGAATTGGTGCTGTTCCATTGCCTTCTTTTAAAAATGTTCCCGCAGTTGCCACAAAATACTTTAGCGCTAAACGGATATTTGCTGCTATATTTATGCCTGTTTCCCACTAAATCACCCCTGAGCAATGCTCTTCTTTCCTTCTCATCCTGAACCTTGTCGAATATCTCCTTGTCTATGATCGGCAGGTGGTTTTCATCGATCATATACTTTGGTGACTGGCCTTTATTAGGGGTGCGTTTGTGTGTGAGGAAATTAACGGTTATGGTTTTCTGCAGAAGTGCGGCTCCATGATATTTCGCATTAGCCTGTGTCAAGTCTTACATAAAAAAATAAATGACTTTCCCATGAAATCTTTTTGTGTCGCAGGAAAGTCAGATAGATACGAATATTTTCTCTGGCAAGCTTAATGTTAATTCAATCGCAGAATATCATTATATGGAGTTATTTATTTTTGTTTTCCATCAAATATGTGGCTTCCATATCTGCTGTACATAACGCAAATCCCAATGGGAATTTTTCAAATGCATCCCCAATATTACGTTTGTCTTCGATACCAGAAAAGCCCATATGATACCTAATAGCAAATGCTTCTTCTCGTGTGAGCCTAATAAAGCCAGAAATAATATACACAGATTTTTCTCCGTGTCCGTAAGGCAGTTTATCGTCATATTCAAATACTGACACAGTCTGCCATGTACCATTTTCATCTTTTACGTTTCTGGTTCCCGGCTTGTAACAGTTGATCTTGCAAACATCGTGAAGTAGGGCAACAATTGCTATTGTTTCATCATCAAATGCCATATTATAAAATTCTTTCACTCTATCCCTTGCCAAGTAATCCTTTAAACAATAATAAACATTTACGCTATGCTCTAGGTTTTATGCCACTGACTCGCGCCACTGAGTGGAGCACTTTAAAAGCCGTCCTTCTAGACGGTTTGCTAGTACCAAATCAAATTACTTTACTTTTTATATTTAATTTTTATATCATTTAGGACCGTTAAGTTTTCCTTTAGCCATTGAATCCTTCCAAAAACGGGGTGATAATAATCGTATTTACTTTGTAATAATTCATCCCGATTTTGAAAAGGTACATCGGTATACTTTAATAAATAATATGACATAAAACCTATAAAAAGTGCTTCAGCTGCTCGCACGACAATTTTCAATTCTTCAAAAGTACAATTTATTTTTTCAATGTTATTTCTATCAGGAAAGATAAAGAAAGGTTTCCCAACAGTCATAGTATTTCCATCAACCGAAAAATCTTCTAGCCACTCTATATTTCTACTGGGGCTAAGGTTAAAAAGGATACCCAGGAACAAAAAGATTCTAATATATCTTGAGCCTCCAACCAATTATTTCTGTAATCTTCTTCTTTAATAAGTAAGATTTTTACTTTGACTTGTTTCTCTGCTTCTGTTCTCCTATAAACCTCTTGATGCTCATATGGATTCATTAATAATTTGTTCGGTACTATCGTTGGATTTTCCAAAGCTTTAATACCAAATTCTTTAGTTTCTTTGGAACAATCAATAGTTAATTCTTCAATTGGACCTCCAAAAATATTATCCCTAATTTTAATAATAGCGTTAACTTCTCTAATCATGACTTTACATCTCCTGTAACTTTATTCTAATCTGAGAGTTCTATATCATAACCTTAGTACCTTCCAACTCATAGTAATTTAATAAACAACGAGACTGCCTTCAGATAGCCTTCGCAAATTTAAGCCTTTTCACCTCCAGTGAGAACCCTTTAGGAAGTTAAGGGTACCCATTTTTCAATATTCCTAACTTCCAATTATATACTAGACATAGCTGGCGCCCAAATACAACGATTATACTACTCTTTGATCTCCTTTAATCTCTTTGCATTCTTTCTTGTTACAACTTTTTTTCCTGTTGTTTCTTCAAGTTGTTTTCTAGCTACATTTGCAACCTGGCCGCCTTGCCGAGCCACTGTCTTGTTTTCTTCAAAGGTTTCCGGCTCTATTTGTTTAGAAATTTCGGTAGTTGAAACTTCTGCAAGCATATTTAAAACCAACTCAAGATTTGTCATGTTATCCCGCAAATTCTCTTTTTTTAAGCCTTTGAGATTCTTATATTCTTTGGTAGTTAATCCTGCCCAGGACTTAGAAATCTCGTCAGTCAATATTGCATATTCAATACCTTTTTGAACGCCTCGTTTATCCCACTCATCCGTCAGTTCTTTTCTGACTTCTATGGTTTTTAACCTTTGGTCAATCCACTCTTTTGAATAGCCTTTTTTAAGATATGTTTCCAGAGCACGTTCAATGGCAAGTTCAGGATCAGCAGTTTCATCTATTCTTTCGTTACCAATCTTTGCAAGCCACATTTTAAACGGTTCTGCTTTCGGTGATGGTATGGATTGAATGAGTCTTAAAAGTTCCTCTGTATCAGCAACATCTGTCAAGCGCATTTTCCCATCTTCAGCTTTCATTTTCAACTGTCCGATTTTTTCGGACAGTTGACTCCCTTCAGAAATAAGCTTTGATTTCAGGTCACTCCAATATTTTCGTGGCCGATCGGTTTCAGTTAAAACTTCAATAACATCAATAATTGAGAAAAACCATTTTTCTTGTTCTTCATGCCATAGAACTCGAACTCTCTTATCTTCAAACAATTTAATCGCATTCTCTTTATCCATCTTGTATCCCCCACATTTTTAAACTTCCTCTTGTTAGTCATCTATATCAAGTCTAAGTAGACCGTCATTTCTCTGTTCATAAATATATATTCGATAAACTATTCCATTTTCCTCCAAAACGATGACAGAAAACTCCCACTTTTCACCCCGCCATATTGCTTAGCGTATATCATCGCTTATTGCTCGTCCAAGGGTTATCGTACCTGCGCCTGATGCACCAAGAATAATGTATTTCATTTTGGAAGCGTTTATTGAACTATATATTTTTAAAATTATGCTTATTTATAAGTGATTGATTTTAATCACTTTATTTGATTTATGCCTCCCGTATCACCTTCATT
>NZ_JUEE01000214.1:0-9369 GCF_000802135.1 Desulfosporosinus sp. BICA1-9 | reverse complement strand
CCCGTGCTCGTCGCGTCCGATTTCACAGTTCCCGAGTTTCCCAATTTTACGGTCTCCGGATTTGAAAATGCCAATCCCGAATACTATACCAGGCAAGCCGAATCTCTGTTTGAATTTCACCGCGGCAATATTCACCGCTCTTTTGACCAGCTCAAGCTGTTGTTGACCGTGCTGACCACGAAGGATAAGGAGATGAAGGAGAGACTGCGCAAGCAGCTCAAATCCTTCCTTGAGAACATGGCCAAAATCATAACCCGATGGCCTCCGGCGATTAAAATGACTTAAACAGGACCGGTTGCCGCCTTACTCATGCTTTTTTTAAATCGGTCTCGCTAGAGTACCGAGAGGCGATTTCGATCAGGAGGAAGGGCAGTGGGGAGAAAAAATCACTGTTTCACCTGGCTGAAATTCAATGCCGGTTTGGTGCCGGCCGGGATGGAGGGGGTTCAATACCGCCGGAACGAGTTGCGGTTGGATGCGGGGGATACGCTCTAACTCTATTTCGACGCGTTCAATGGGAGTCATAATGCCATATAGTTTTGTATTGGTCGGAAACTTATCGGCAATGGGCAGTATTACGCTACCATTTCGCATTACCCATATCGCGCCAGGATAGTCGGGTAAAGGGGAATGCCTGTGGGGCTGAAACCTTTAGAAGGAACCTAGCAGGGAGGAAGTGACCTGCCCGGTAAAGTCTGGTCAACAGCCGGTAGCGAGTCTTGCATATTAGGAAGCGATTTCTAGTGTGAAGCGTAGACAGCGAGTGCAAAAGCTGTGTGATTGAGCCTCGAAAAATGCTTCGTTGGAGCTTTCGTTTTTATGGATGCGTGAGCAGCACAAGGGTACCTTATTGACCTGGTACCGTTGTCCGACCGGGGTCATTGAGCAGAGCAAATGTACAAGAGGTTCCCCAGGAACCTGGGAGAACTGTTTACGTCCACCTTAAGTGTCCGGTGGGGATAACGGGTTAACAACTCCAGGCTTTCCAAGGCTCGTTCTCAGCCATGGAAAGAGCGAAAATGAGAATAAAAAAGGTGGTACTGCCAAGCGAAGGAAACGAAGTGCGGCGGGATGCGTTAACAGTAGTCGTAGTGCCGTCATAGTACCAATGAAGTAGGGGAACTCACCCAAGAGGACCCTATAGAGGAAAGGGCGTTGCACCTTATTAGGGACTCGTTGGGAGGAAACACCATGAATACATCGGAATTCAGTTCGGTGTCAACGAAACAGCAACGAATAGCACAATTGGCGAAGCAGTCACCAGAGATGGTATTCACCTCGCTAGCCTATCACATGGATATCGAATGGCTCGAAGAAGCCTACCGGCGAACCAAGAAAAATGGAGCCGCAGGAGTAGACGGAGTAACAGCTAAGGAATACGAGGCTAATCTGCAAGAGAACCTAAAGGGCCTATTGGAGAGAGCTAAGTCAGGGTGTTACAAAGCTCCACCTGTTAAAAGAGCCTACATTCCAAAAGGGGATGGAAAAGGAGAGCAGAGGCCAATCGGCATACCAACAATCTATGACAGGATAGCACAGATGGTAGCAAAAATGTATGTTGAGCCAGTGGTAGAGCCAATATTCCACGAAAATTCCTATGGATATCGTCCTAATAAATCTGCTATAAATGCGGTAGGACAGGCAAGAGAAAGATGTTGGAGATATGATTTTGTCATAGAACTCGACATCAAGGTTATCACCAGTCTATTATTATCCCCAGTGAGTACATAGCCATCCCACAGCGATTCAATGCTAACACCGTAAAACAAGCTGGAACTGTCGAAACTGCCAGTTTCCAACTGGGGATAATCATTCGTGGAGTTACTTTACCATCCATTTAAGCCTTCTCAGGATGTCAGGGTCTTTCCATGACGATACAGTTTCTTCAGGGGTATCCTTAAAAATCAGTTTCCCTGCTTCTTCCACTGCTTTGGTCATTGCTTCTGAGCCAATCTCAAGATATGCCTCTGTAGTCTGAATGGATTCATGCCCCAGAAACCTCTGGATGATCGGAAGACTGGCTCCATTCAAAAGCATGTGTGTTGCCTTTGACCTTCGGAGAATGTGCGGGGATACTATTTTACTGCCAAGTGTTTTTTGTTTTGCATATGCGATTTTTGCATATTTTTTCAGTATGTAGTCAATACCAGAATCTGATATCCTGTCCCCGCAATAGTTTTTAAACATGGCACCCTTTTCAAGGTTAAATTTCCGACTGTACTCTTTGATCAGCTTTACGGTATGTTTGGTCAGATATACCCTGCGGTATTTGGAGCCCTTTCCGAATATAACGATTGAATTTTCTTTTCCGAATGAGAAGTCCTCCCTGTTCATTCGGACAGTTTCATCGACCCTCGCTGCGGTATCATACATGACATTGATAAGGATATAGTGTTTAAAGCCTGTATCAGTGGATATGTCTATGGATTCAAGCATTGCCTGATACTCCTCAACAGTCAGAAAATCTCTTTTGGGCTTAGGCGCTTTCTTGTTTTTGATTTTCTTTGCATCGATATATGTATTGGCATAAACAGGATTGACTTCCGATGCAAAAGCTAGGAATGCCACCAGTCCTGCTCTGCGGTGGTTCCTCGTTGTCACGGAGACCCTTCTTTCGGTTTCAATGTATGACAGAAATGATTTAATGCTTTCTTTACTAAAATGCGTTACATCAATGTCTTTGATACCGATGCTGCGGGTGTCCTTCAGCCAGATGACATACTGTTCTATAGCTGCGTAGTAGGCGCGGAGCGTTTCCGGTGACATACCGGCCTCATCCTTAACATAGGAGACCACATAACGTTCAAGCATCCCGGGGAAAGTCTTATTCATCAAGATCACCCATCTTTTCTTCAAAAATGGATGATACAAACGAGGTATAATCCTCCATTTTTTCTAGGATGTCCTGAAACAGTTCACTGGTAAGCCACAAATACTCCTGTGTGCAATAAATTGACTGGTGTCCCATAAATACTGAGAGCGACATGAGGTGTACATTAATGTCACCAGGCATCTGTGACAGTTTCTGAAGTGAATGGACTGCAAATGTTCCTCTGATATCATGCATCCTAGGGCCAAAACCCTTCCCTTTATGTTCTATGCCCGCAGCATCCAAGAAACGCCTGAAATAGGTATATGCCCTTTTGAAAGATACGAACCCATCATTATAGGTGGAACCGGTATCAAAGAAATAAATATCTGATGTTTTACAGCTTTTGGTTTTTTCCAGATACCTGTGGCAAGCTTCAGCAAGCGAATCGGAGATGGTCACTATGCGGTGGTTGTCATTTTTAGCTTGGTTAATGTGGATAATTCGCTGTTCAAGGTCGACCTCTCGCGTTTTTAAATTGGTCACTTCGGAAATACGCATACCAGCACAGTAAAGCATCGTGAAAATACAGGACATACAGTTCACCATATTTGGAGTTCTAGTATACTCCTGTTTTGGCTGGTAATTTCTAACTTCGTGCAGCAGCCTTGCAATCTCATCATGGGTAAAGACATATGGAACAAAGGTTTTCTGTCCCCGTTTCACCAATGCAGGTACGATGTAAACATCTTTAATCCTGAGTACTGCTGCAAGATACCTTCCGAATGAGCGAATAATGGAAGATTTTCTGATCGCAGTTGAATTCTTTTCAAATGGACCAATGGCAAGAAAACTGAGGACGGTATCCTGCTTTAAACAGATTGATGGTTCTGGATGGTTCATGCAGTGTCTGTCAAACAATGACATTACGGGTAGAAAAGATTCCGCAACACAGCCGCCTACATTTGCCTTATATTCAACAAACGAAATAATGCTTTCTGCTAAATAACTTATGAAACAGGTGCGGTCGCAGATGTAAGGCTTACTCATAGTGGGGCACTTCCAATCCACACAGGCGCAGATGGTTAACGTCAACTTTGGAATATATTCTGGTAGTATCTACGCAGGCATGCCCCAGGGTTTGCGAAATCGCCAGGATGCTGGTATCAATAGAAAGCATGTTTGAGGCCAGCGAATGCCTCAGGCAGTGGCTGCCATGTTTCCTCCCATTAATGTTGATGCCTGAGTTTGTGAATGCCATAAAAATCATCGTTGATATCGTTACCGCTGATAGTTCAAAACCATCACTTTTCAGGAAGACATTTTCACTCTTACCTCCAGGTCTTTCGTCCAGTTGGTAATCTGCCAACGCGTTGCCCGTATGGCGGGTAAGCTTATGGATCAGCAGCTGCTTTGTTTTAGATTGGACAATGCGGATGGTTTCATTTTCCCAGTCTATATCCGACAACTTCATTTTCATGATGTCACGGGCTGTTGTGGGAACCCATACCCATATTCAAACTGCGGATGCTCGTCTGCTTCATCAAGGAACCGCCTATATTACGGATGTTGGGATGACCGGGCCAAGGGATTCTGTCTTGGGCGTAAAGAAGGAGATTATAATTAATCGCTTCTTAACCCAACTACCCGCGAAGTTTGAGTTAGCCAGCGGCCCTATTCAGATCAATGCCGTGGTCATAGATATTGATGAGGAAACTGGAAAAGCGCGCCAGATTGAGGCAATCCAACGGATAGCAGAGGCTTGAATCGGGGCAAGAAGCTCGATTGGCAATCTTGAACCAGGGCTTACAATACACGATTCCTAGATACATAATCTTGTTTGATTTTCCCGTTGCTTTACTCTTTGACAAAATTCTGAAAATTCTTCTTTATAATAGAGGATTTTGTCTGACTGTTCTCGAATACATATATTCTAAGTTGTGGTAATACTTGTAAATGAATTCGAGCAGGAGGATGTATCTATGGAAGTATTAAAAGTCTCAGCTAAATCTAGCCCGAATGCTGTTGCAGGAGCACTTGCAGGGGTTCTGCGTGAGAGGGGGGGCGCAGAGTTGCAAGCCATAGGAGCAGGAGCACTCAACCAAGCTGTAAAAGCGGTAGCCATTGCTCGGGGTTTTGTGGCTCCAAGTGGAGTCGATCTTGTCTGTATTCCGGCATTCACTGATGTATTGATTGACGGAGAAGAAAGAACTGCTATTAAGTTAATTGTTCAGCCGCGCTAAACGAAGATTGCGAGACATTCGTGGATTCACCTGTTTGCTTTATTCATAAGCAGACAGGTGTTTATTTCGTTATGATAGATATATAAGGAGGGTCAATAGTTATGGATAATATCTTTATAGTAGATGGGCACTGTGATAGTTTAATTCACTATGTTGAGGGAGAAAGAACGTTGCATGATCCCTTAGAAGGAGGGCACTGGGATACACAAAGAGCGAAGCAGGCAGGAATCTCTCTGCAGTTTTTTGCGGCCTATATTGGGGAGACATATAAACCTACAATGTCAACCTGGCGGGGGTTGCAACTGATAGAAGGTGCCCATCGATTTATTGTGGATCATCCGGAAGAGGTTTTTCTGGTGTTGGGAAAACAAGACCTTCAGAAAGTTCCGGATCCGACTCGAATTGGAATCCTGCTGAGTGTTGAGGGCGGGGAGATTCTAGGACAGAACCTTTTTATGCTGGATATTATCCATAAGTTAGGAGTTAGAGCGTTAGGTCTGACTTGGAATCAGCGCAATGCTCTGGCTGATGGAATCGGCGAAATTAATACGCAGAGTAGATTGACAAATTTAGGGCAAGAGGTTGTTTTACACATGAATAAGCTGGGCATGCTGATTGATGTGTCTCATCTTAATGAGGCAGGATTTTGGCATGTTCTAGAGCTTTCTAAGGCTCCTATTGCAGCGACACACTCCTGTGCCCAGGCTTTGTGTTCAAATTCACGTAATCTTACGGATCAACAACTTCGTGCTTTGGCAGAGCATAAAGGAGTAGTAGGGGTGAATTTTTATCCGTCTTTTTTAAAAGAGACAGGTCAAGCAAGGCGAGAAGATGTCGTTCGTCATATTTGTCATATTGCTGAGGTAGCAGGAGTGGAGACGGTTGGATTAGGCTCAGATTTTGATGGAATAAGTGAAGCGCCAGCAGGACTTGAACATGTAGGGGATTACTCCAAGTTGTTGGATGATTTGATAAGAGTCGGGTTCTCGACTCGGGAAATAGAGCAAATTTCGGGTCGGAATTTTATGCGATTATTGTCGGACGTGTTAAAATAAGTGGAAATAGAGAATCTAGAAATGGGGTTGAGTCGTGGTTTCAACATTTACCCTATACGAAGCAGATTTACATTGCCACACAACAGCGTCCGACGGATTACTGACACCGACAGAACTAGTCCGTTTAGTTGCGGAGTTGGGCTTAAAAGCCGTTGCAATAACAGATCATGATACTATCCAGGGCTGGGAAGAGGCAGTGGATGCTGGTTTAAACTATCAGATACAAGTACTTAGAGGGATTGAGCTCAATACAAATTGGCGTGGCAAAGAGGTTCATATCCTCGGATACGAATTAGATGGTTCATCAAACTATTTAAATCAGAAACTAAAGGGTTTGGGTGAAGCTCGTGTACATCGTATGCTGGAAATTCTAGCTCGTTTGGCAACTCTGGGTATTGTGATTAGTGAAGATGAGGTTCGACAGTTTGCCCAAGGAGAGTCAATCGGACGTCCACATATAGCCCAGGTACTTTTAAAGCATGGATTCATACGGTCCATTAAAGAAGGGTTTGAGCGTTACATCGGAATGGGGGCACCGGCCTACGTTCCACGCTATAAACTTACACCAGAAGAAGGGATCAAATTAGTACGCCAAGCTCAAGGGGTTGCCGTTCTTGCTCACCCTGGCATTCAACAACTGGAAGAAGGTATCCCTGACTGGATCCAAGTAGGGCTCCAAGGGATCGAAGTTTGGCATTCTGAACACAAACTGGAGGATGTCAAAAGATACGGCACCCTTGCTGAGCACTATGATTTACTCACTACGGGAGGGTCAGACTTTCATGGCGAAGCACAGAAACCTGGAGTCCAGGTCGGTCGTTGGGGTGTTTCTCTCGATGTCGTCGAGCAGATTCTCAGTCGCGCAAAGCAAAATCGTTGGAACTTAGACAGAGAGTGCTGAGCTTTTGTTTAGAAAGGGTTAAAATGCATTTTCCCGGCATAAACTATAACTATAGATAGTGCCGGGGGGGCGTAATGTATTGGATTCTAAGGACGAAGTCAAGTTACTGAGGGCTCGTATCGGGGAACTGGAGCAGCGTGTAGAACATTTAAGAGTAAGCCGAAGGGTACTAATGAACTTGTTGGAAAAGGTTGAACGGGAAAAGGTGGCTTTGGTTCATCATCTTGAAAAGGAAAATGTGCGCTTACAACGTGATAATAAACGATTTGCGAAATGGATTTTCTCAAAAAACAAAGAAATTGTTGAACTGCAAGAAAAAGATAACGTAGATACATCATTATAAAAAAAGCATGAGTCGATTAACAATGACTCATGCTTTTTATTTAATTTTTATTGTCCGCTTGTTTTAAAAGAATGCCTAATTTGGTTTTAGGATTGTGATGTTCACGAATTAATTGGCAAATCACAGGGTTTAACCCTGCATCTTCAGCTAGATAACCGCCCCAAAGGGCGTGCCTTGTTTCGACCTTTAAGGGGTATGCGAAAATGGAGTGACCGCTTTCTAGGCGTGACCTTAGGGACTTGGGTATTTTCTGGATAAGGACAATAAATACCCGCTGCCAGAGACGGATGGAAAGAACGGATTTTCCGCAGTCATGGAGGAGTGCGGCGATGACAAGGTTTTTAAAGTCGTCCATGGATAGAGGATGTTTTGCTTTCAAGATACTTTTGGTAACATCTATCGCATGCCGTTGTTCGGGCAGTGATTGCTGAAGAAAGAGTACAGAGGCAGCAGGAGATAAGTGTTTCAAGGCCCATTCGATGTCCTTGGGATCAAGATTGGGAAAAAGTGCATGAGCGAATTGAAGTACCCGGTAGATCATGTCATGATTCCTCCATTCTCCTTGCTCATCATAGGTCACAGAATCCTGTTTTGCAAGCTATAGGGAATAGTTTGCTGGGATAAGGGAAATCTATCGTTTGAAAGGTATTACTTTTACCTTCACTCCGTTGATTAAGAGGTTATAATTATATGTTCTTTTTTTGATATATCTGATATACTAATTAGAAAACTATTTGAAGGGAGCTAATCATGCAGTCCAATCGTATAATCAATAATGCAGCACTAACGTTTGATGATGTTCTCATTGTTCCGGCCAAATCTGAGGTTTTACCTCGAGATGTCGATGTCAGCACTTACTTAACCAAAAAAATCAAATTAAGTATCCCGCTTATGAGTGCTGGAATGGACACTGTTACAAATTCTCGGATGGCGATCTCCGTTGCGAGAGAAGGCGGAATTGGGATTATTCATAAAAATATGAGCATTGAGCAGCAAGCCTTAGAAGTGGATAAGGTTAAACGTTCTGAACATGGTGTTATCACAGATCCGATCTTTTTACATCCCAACGACAGTGTTATGGAAGCATTAAAACTGATGGAGCGTTATCGAATCTCAGGGGTTCCTATTACCGTCGATGGAAAACTGGTTGGAATCCTAACAAACCGGGATCTGCGCTTTGAGAAAGACTATAATCGTTTAATCTCTGAGGTGATGACTCAGACAAATTTGGTAACCGCTCCTGTCGGAACAACCTTGGATCATGCCCAAGAAATATTGGGGCAACATAAAATTGAAAAGTTACCCCTTGTGGATTCTGAGGGGATGCTCAAGGGACTAATTACGATTAAGGATATTGAAAAAGGGCGGCAGTATCCGAATTCTGCTAAGGATGAAAGTGGTCGTTTACGTGTAGGCGCAGCTATTGGAGTCACTGCAGATACATTGCAGCGTGCCGAGGCGTTAGTAAATGCTCGTGTCGATGTTATTGTACTTGATACAGCTCATGGTCACTCTAAAGGGGTCATCGAGATGGTGCGAGTCTTAAAAGAGCGCTTTCCGGAGACTCAGTTGATTGCGGGGAACGTTGCAACGGCTGATGCAACTCGAGAACTCATTGAAGCGGGTGCGGATGCTATCAAAGTTGGGATAGGACCGGGCTCGATTTGTACCACTCGTATAGTTGCAGGGATTGGCGTTCCTCAAATCACGGCTGTTATGGATTGTGCTGAAGAAGCGGAGAAATATGGTGTTCCTGTGATTGCGGACGGAGGAATTAAGTTCTCAGGGGACATCGTCAAAGCTTTGGCGGCCGGTGCTCGAACTGTCATGATCGGAAGTCTCTTTGCTGGTACGGAAGAGAGTCCTGGAGATCTGGAAATTTATCAGGGACGAAGTTATAAGGTATATCGTGGAATGGGATCAATCGGTGCGATGAAAGAAGGTAGCCGAGATCGTTATTTCCAAGAAAAAGATCAAAAACTTGTTCCAGAGGGTATTGAAGGACGCGTCCCCTTTAA
>NZ_JUEE01000213.1:0-60707 GCF_000802135.1 Desulfosporosinus sp. BICA1-9 | reverse complement strand
TCACTACATATTTGCTGTTCTTCGTGACCAAAAGCCCTTTGTGATTAAACGACCTGAAGATCATCAAACTTGGAGGACAACAAAGCCTCAACCAGCAGCTGCTTAAAGGAATAGTTTGGATACGACAGAGCCATTCGGATCGTGTCAAAGGTGATGCGAGGGATACCGGAGGGCGTTAGACCGAGGATATGCTCGCCATCATCCTATTGACACGTGCACTACACCCAAACGCTTGAAGACTGCAAAGTCTCTTTTACTCCAGAGAGTTACCCCAAATTGAAAGAGAGTTTGCTTGGCTAGCGCCGAGCGTCCCGTTTCTCTAGGTGGGCTTCCCAAAAATTAACGTTTAGGTCATTGTTCGGATTTTTCAATGGCTTAGTTTGTTATGCCGTATTTTACAAACCGAAAATTAAAAGAAATAATCAGACAAACTCTTGACTTTTATTAGCTGGTCTTTTTATAGAATCAGAGTCTGGAATGTTAACAGTTTAAATCTGTTTTATCCCTCCTTCTTATTCATAACGCTATAGTAATACAGTGATATAATATTATTATTATGTTCATAATGCAACAACTATCCTAATTTATTTAAAATTTGGATATTAAGAAGCCCCAAGCTTTTCGCAGCATTGGTTTTCGGAAAATGGAAATTCAGGAAACCATTAGTCATTAGAAGGCAGTTTCTTTAAATTGTGAGGTTAAAGCCTATGGGTGACACCAACTCCGCAACTTGTAGAACAGGCCAGAGAGGGAATGGGTTTGAATAAGCCGTTCTTAACACAAGAGAGCGTTTTTCGGTGCCAACGGCACTTGACCATGTGTTGCTTTTGTGATAGATTTAATTTGTGAATTTTAATAGAGATGAGCAAGCGATTTTTCTTAGCCGAGAAATCATAACAGGAAAGCTGGTGTAAATCCAGCGCGGTCCCGCCACTGTAACGGGGAGTTTGTGCCACATCCACCGAGGAAACTTGGGAAGGAGGCACGAAACGAGGAACCTGAGCCAGGAGACCTGATTGCTCATATGCATTACTCACGATGGATGGGTGGCAGGAATTATTTAATTCAGCCCTTCATATTTTGGAGGGCTTTTGATATTTTTATGGGTACATATTTGGTTTCCCGAGGGAAATCGACCTTGAGGGTAAAAGTCTTGTTCAAGCGGGATCTGCTTTCAAAAATGCGAATGAGACTTGAAAGCGGAAGAGAACGTGATTCCGAGACAACCGATACATTGCTGTCTTTATGATTAGTGATGTGGGGTTGTCTCTTTATTTTTTATTAGGAGTGGAGGAGAAACGGAACCCCTTTAATATCGCTGGATATCTATAAAAACTAAATATTTAGGGAATTTAGGTACCGAAGTTTGAGAGCCTCGGTTTAAAAGGGAAGCAGGTGTAATTCCTGCATGGTCCCGCCGCTGTGATGGGGAAATGTTTCTATTATGCCACTGGAAGAGTCTGGGAAGGTATGAAACATTGATGATCCAGAGTCAGAAGACCTGCCTGAATGCTACACGCCAATAACTCTACGAGCGATAGAGGAGGTATTATTAGTGCTGAACAAATGTTTATCAGTATTTCTAGCCTCTTGACCAATCGGTTGAGAGGCTTTTTACGTCGAGTGGCTTATTCCGGAAGGAGGTGAAAAAGGATGTTAATTCTTAGTTTGTTGGTGGCCATTCTTATTTTAAGCATCAAAACAGGCTTGGTTTTAGGATCTTCCTGGTTAACCATACCTAAAATTTCTGGTTATGCAACAATTTTTGGCAGTTCTGTAGTTTTGTTAAGTTATATTTTTAACGAGAAATATCAGCTTATTGGAGATTTTATTGACAAATATACATTTGCTTTTGCATGCCTAACAGGTTTGCTTTTCCTTTACTTAGGGGTAGAACGTACTTGTATTTGTACTTGTGAAACAAAAACCCTTGGGATAAAACAAAAAATTAGTTATTGGCTGGGTTTTTTACCATGTCCCTTTTGTGTTGGAGCACTAGTTATATCTGTAATTTATACGGCGGGTGGTTTAAAGGTACCTTTGTATGCTGTATCTATCGCAACAGGTATTGCATTTTCTTTAGGTATCGTCTTAGTAAGCTGGATTTTACGAAGATTATTGACCCGATTTAATTTTGACGTAGCTAGTTTTTTTCATCAAGGGTTATTGTTTTTAGGCATTTTTACGTTGTTATCTGCTTTTTTAATTCCTAACATAGTGGCAACCATGCAAGACACTTTTATACCTATGGTATTAAGCTCCAAAAAAGAATTACTCTTATCTGCAGTTGGATTTTTTGTTCTTTTTGCGTTGGGGTTTGGCAAAGAAATGTTAACTGGTTTCAATAGTTTAAGTTGGAGGAGATGATTAGGAAATGGCTATGGTTGGTTCCCAGTATTTGAATCAAATTATGCATATTATTTCCCAAAGTTTAATGATACCTTGTTATGCTTTTTTACTTTATTTTGTAGTGACAGCTGTAATCGAGACAGGTGCCCTGATCGGGGAAATGGTTGGGGAGAAAAAAATACACAAGTTTAAAACAAAAGAGTTTTTGAGTAAATTACCAGAAACCCATAACCTTGAGCTTTATGTGGAAAATAGCGAATTGCCTATTAAACTAAAAAAAGTTGTCACAGAATTCCTAACCTTAGCTTCCGCAGAAGGAGCTCGTCAACGGATAGTCGCTCAAAATCTCTTGTGCGAGCAAGAAGATTTAATTGCTAAAAGAACTGAAAAAACAGACTTAATTTCTAAAATGGGTCCTTTGTTGGGTTTAATGGGTACTTTGATTCCTTTAGGACCAGGTTTGGTAGGCTTGGGTAAAGGAGATTTTAACATGTTGGCTCAGTACCTGATTGTTTCTTTTGATGCTACCATTATTGGTGTTTTTGCCGGTAGTTTAACCTTTACTATATCGAAGGTGCGTCGGCGCTGGTATGAACGCTACTTGAATGATTTGGATACGATTTTAGAAACAATTATTGAGGTGAGAGAGCATGTTGCGCAAACGGGGAAGAAAGTTGCAATCGGAGGAAGACTTTAATCCATTAAGCAGTCTGGCTAATCTAGCGGATGTTATGTTTGTTTTTAGCGTAGGTTTAATAGTTGCGTTAATTAATGTTTATAACGTCAGTCCTAGTAGTAGTAGTAGTAGTGCCGGTAAACCAAAACAAGCGATTGTTGATGTAAAACAAGGAAAAGAAATGGAAAGCTTACCGCAAGTTGACTCAAAAACAGGCAGCGGCTTTGAAGAAATGGGGACTGTGTTTAAAGACCCTAAAACAGGTAAATTAATTATGGTGCAACCGGTAGAAGAAGGTAAATAAGAACACGGGGGAGAGGGGAAAAAGAGCATGCTAAGAAAGAACATATTAAGTAGGTCTCGAAAGCCTTTTGCAATCTTGATGTTGTTTTTGATGGTCTTAAGTCTATTACCATCTATTGTTAGAGCTGATGACAATAGTGTAGATAGGATAGAGTTAAACCAGAACACGCTCAAAATGGCAGTAGGTTCAACTAAAACCTTGCAGGCAACAGTATATGATCAATTTGACGGAGTAATGAACGACCAAGAAATCACCTGGAGCAGTGAAGAAGATAAGAATGTGGCAACAGTAAAAGACGGGCTGGTAACGGCAGTTGGTGTGGGAACTGCGGATATAACAGCAACTAGTAATGGTAAAGCTGCAAGCTGTGAAGTAACAGTCGAGGAGATAAGAGTAGACAAGATAGAGTTAGACAACTCCTCAGTCAAGATTACAATCGGTTCACAGAAAACGTTGCAGGCAACGGTATATGACCAATTCAGCGGAGTAATGAACGACCAAGAAATTACCTGGACTAGTGATAATGAGGCTGTGGCAACAGTAGATGACGGACTGATAACGGCAGTAGCAGAAGGGGAAGCAACAGTTACTGCAGCCTGTGGAGAGTTGCTGGCAGAGTGTAAGATCAAAGTAATTAATGGTTATCCTGTTAACCTGGTTGTAATCACCGGTACCACAGGTTTCACAGCTCCGATGGTGGAAGCCTATCATAACCTTATTGAGAAAAGAAATCCACCCTACGAATTTGGGCTGAAAATTTTCGCTCCATCAGATTTAGAATCTCCTGAAAAAGTTGCCAAAGTTCAAGAGGCGATACTAAACTCGGATGCTATTTTATTAGAAATGATTGGTGCGAATAGAGATGCCATACTTCGCGATATTTTCAGTAATTGTTATTCTGCAAAATGGGAAAATGAGGGGAAGCAACCACAAATATATGTGCAGAGATCTGGAGAAAAAACAAAAGAAGGTCAATGGAGTACAACAGGATTTATTGTAGAGATCGTAAAAGAATTACAAGTACAAGTTAATAAGGACGATAATGACTGGAATCGCCTAAATGCCTATATTATAAACAGTGGTGTTAGTAACTGGGAACGTTTATTGTTATATTTAGCTTATAAAGATACTACTTCTGAAGATTTAGAGCCTATCAGTTTTGGAGGGGCTTTTGTTTACCATCCGGATGCAGAGGGACTTGGAATCTTTTTTCAACCCGAGGATTATTATAAATGGTACATGGAAAGACCGGAATATAATGCTAATGCTCCCTGGGTAGGTATTATCGGCTATGATTCATTTTATAAAAATGCAGATCAAGACTTATATACTTCTACAGTAAAAGCTCTGGAGAAAAGAGGATTAAATACTATTCTGCTTTATTCTCCAAGTGATAAAAGAATAGATTCGGTCCGAACTTTCTTCTATAGAGATCTTAATGCTGATGGAACCAAGGAACCGGCTATAGATACAATGATTTGTGGTGGTATCGGTTTTCAATTCTATAGTAAAAGCCAGGAACAAACTATAGCTTTATTTAAAGAAATGAACATACCAATTCTAACCCCAATCTATTCGTCGGATTTAGAAAAGTGGAAAATCGACCCGGCAGGAGCTTACAGTGAATCTTATTGGCAGATAGCACAGCCTGAACTGGAAGGTCGGATTGAGCCTGTGATGATGGGCGGTACCATTACCTTAGATACGGATCAAGAAACCGGAGCGGTAATAACCAAGAAAATTGCTCTTCCGGATCGGATGGAGCGTTTAGCCGGTAGGACAGAAGCTTGGGCAAAACTGCATAGAAGTAATAATCAGGCTAAAAAAGTTGCGATTATTTATTACAACCTTGATGGTGGTAAGGATGGAATAGGAGCTTCTTATTTAAATGTACCAAAGAGCTTAACGGAAATATTAAAAAATCTGAAAGCTAACAATTATTCGCTGGATCAGGATGGGGCACTAAGCACTGAAGGTAAAATAACAGAAGAGCAAGTATTTAGAGCTATGTTTGATAAAGGTCGCAATATTGGCGGTTGGGCACCTGGCGAATTAGAAAAATTTGTTTCGCAAGACGGAATTATCAAGTTAAGTGCAGAACAGTATTTAAGCTGGTATAATCAGCTTCCGGCCAATTTGCGTGAAGCTGTAGAAAAAGAATGGGGTCCTGCTCCGGGAAGTGTTATGGTAGATAATGGTGAGATAGTATTGCCGGGTATTATTAGCGACAATGTCTTTTTTGGACCGCAGCCTATGCGTGGCTGGGGCGAAGATGTTGCGAAAATAACTCATTCACCAACGCTGCCACCGACTCATCAGTACCTGGCATTTTACTTTTGGCTGCAGTATGATTTTAAGGCCGATGCGGTAGTCCATCTAGGTACTCATGGTACGGCTGAATGGCTGCCGGGTAAAGCAGTTGGTCTATCCGGCGAAGATTGGCCCGATATTGTACAGGGGAACATGCCGAATATTTATCCTTATATAGTAAATAACCCGGGAGAAGGAACACAGGCTAAAAGAAGGGGATACGCAGTACTGATTGATCATTTAACAGCTGCCTTGGCAAATGTAGAACTATACGGTAATCTACGCGAACTTCATGATTTGGCAAATGAGTATGAAGCTGCAGTAGCTGCAAATCTAGGAGAGGACCAAATTACTAATATCAAAACTAAGGTTAACAGGCTTTTAGTTGATGAGGGTATGGCTGAAAAAATCGGGATAAAGTTAGATGAACCATTTGAACAGCAGTTGGAAAAATGTAAAGATTATTTAGATGATCTGGAGGCTGAAGTTACACCCTTAGGTCTTCACACTTTCGGGTTGGCACCCGAAGGAGAAGCTTTTGAAGACATGATAAAAGCAATTGTGAATTATGATCTGGAAACACGCAGTGCTATCGAAGACGAAATACGGGCTAATCTCCAGAAGACCACAGAAGAAATGGATATGCTTCTTTTGGCCCTGAATGCCGGGTATATTCCACCGGGTCTTGGTAATGATCCGGTACGTAATCCGGATGTTATGCCAACAGGGAAGAATATTAAGTCCTTTGATCCCAGGATTGTTCCGGATAAAGCAGCTTGGCAAATAGGAAAAAAATGTGCCGATGATTTACTGGCAACGTATTATGCTGAACACGGATCTTATCCGGAATCTATAGGTGCCATATTATGGGCTATTGAAACCATGCGGACAGAGGGTCAAAGTATAGCTATGGTTATGAGATTAATGGGAATTGAACCTGTTTGGGATGCAGCAGGCAGGGTAAAATCCTATAAAATTACTCCTGTTGCAGAACTAGGTCGGCCAAGAATTGACGTTGTCATTACTACCTCAGGTCTTTTCCGGGATACTTTCAATATCGTTAGCGAGTTGCTGGATAAAGCTGTTCGGGAGTTGGCAGGTTTAAATGAAGATATATCACAAAACTATATTAAGAAACATTATGAAGAGATAAAGGCAGAACTTCTGAGTCAAGGCTACAGTGAGAAAGATGCAGAATTCCTGGCAGCTTCCAGAGTATTCGGCGAAAAGCCCGGTACTTACGGAACGGGTTTAGCAGAAAGGATCGAGGCTACGGAAAGCTGGGATGTTAGCGGTGATCTGGTAGATACCTATTTAACCCGTATGGGCTATATTTATGGTATGGCCAAAGATGGAACACCAGTCTATGGACAGCCGGCTAAGGATACTTTTACCAGGGTTTTAAAAGACGTTCAAGCAACGGTTCTGGTCAGAGATTCAGTTTATGGAGCACTGGATAATGATGATGTGGCTTCATATTTGGGAGGGCTGACCTTAGCAGCAAAGTGGGTTTCTGGCAAAGATGTTTGGGCTTATATTGCCAATACTCGCTTAGGCGCAGACAGAACCCAAATTCAAACTTTAGAGCAGTTCGTTTCTCAAGAAATAGATGGCCGTCTCTTGAATCCTAAATTTGTTGAAGCAATGTTGAAAGAAGGCTATGCAGGTTCTCAAACACTGGCAAAGTGGTTTGGCAATACTTTTTTAGTTGATGCTACATTGGGTGCAATTAGTGACAAAACATGGTCAGCGCTTGCCAATACCTATTTTTTCGATCAAACAGTTGTATCAAAACTTGATCCGTATGCTTTACAGTCGATGATTGGTTACTCTCTGGAAGTTGCCCGAAAAGGTTTGTGGCAGGCCTCTGAGGAAGAACTGACAAAGTTAAGCAATGTTTATATGCAGACTATGGTTGATTACGGGGTATGTTGCTGTCACCATACTTGTAAAAATATTGTAATGAATGAGTGGTTGGCGCAATTTTCTACCTTGGATGACAGTATACGTAAACAGTTTCAAGAAACACTAGCAGAAGCAACACAAAAAAATGTTAATATCCAAATGCAAAATGTTCATGAAAGTCATTCGTCCGATAAAGTTCAGGCAGAAACTCTACCTATGGATAAAGCGGTAAGTGTCCAACCTGAACCGATAAATCTTGAACAGCCACAGGAGATGGCTAAGCAGGAAGAAACAGTCTCGAAAGAAAATACACAAAATGAGGCGACAGCTCAAGCACAAGCCCAAGGAGCTGGGGCAGAAGATCCAATACCACAGGCAGCGCCAACAGTTGTTGCAGCAGCAGGCAATTTACCTGTTGCTCCCCAAGAGCAGGCTGATGCCGAGGAACAAAATAGTGCTGGTGAACAAGGAGGAAAAACCCAAGAGTATAAAGCTTATGAGCTTAGCGAAGAAGGAAAACAGAATAAAGCCAGCGGTGTCAGTATGCTGGCTATAGTTGGAGTTGGTGGGGTAATGGCGGCGGTTGCTTTTGGGATTATGAAAGGTAAAATGCTGTCACGTTAAGTAAAATTATTTTGCTTTTTGGACAGATTAATAATTAGAAAAAGGGCTAATTGAGAAAGGGGCTGACTCAAATAGAAAATTAAATTTCTATTTTGATATGCTCCCTTTTCTTTACTAAGGATCAAGGACCTCAAATCCAATCGACCCCATACTTTCCAAATTAGAGTTAGGATTTAATGAATTTATCTGGATATAAGATTATTGTAACTAGGTATTGCGGAGTTTCGACAGTCAGGGTATGCATGAAGGGCTCTCCTAGAGGTTATCTAAGGGTAACTTTTCTAAAATAATACGGTGATTGAGAAGGGTCATGTCTTTGATTCTGGCTTGAATGCAGATCTGTTTACCGAAAATATCCATAAGTCTAAGGCCATTTTCATAGGGTTCGATAGTATCGACGGACTCCATGATCATTACTTCGTTTTTTCCATCTTTGAGATAGACATTAGATTCACACATTACTGATCGCCCCTTCTTTGTCTTTATATATTTGAAGAGCTCAGAGCAAGTCTGATAGATTGGGATAAGCTCATTATTATTTTTTAAGACCCAAAGATATCGTTGACGGTCAGATCACGATATCTTTGGGTAAGAGATATCAAGGCGTTTTGGAGTGTCGAATTCACATAGCAAGTTTTGGAGAGTCATTCGATTTTGGTTAGTATGCCATCAATCACCTCCTTGTAGAATAAAAAAAGACCTTGGAAGAAATAACCAGACTTAAAGTCTAGTCAAGACCTCCATGGTCTTTTTTTATAATCATTTGTGTCTATGTGCATTGTATTCTACATAAATACTATTATTCCTTCTTGCAGTTACTAATTTATTTGCAATTTCATTAAAACATTGAGAGTGGTCTCATCTCTTGGCGCTGAGCCAATATAGGAAACTTACTTCAGGTGGAGTTTCTACTCCACCTGAAGTATTAGTTGAACTTATCCAGGGGCCTAGCGCCACTAATCTCCGCTTAAGAAGCGGAGATTAGTGGCGATTAGCCATCGGATAAAACTATTGACTAACAAGGATGAAATATGGTATAAATGTCCTTAAGGAAAGTCATGAAGGCTTTTGTGGGGATTTTTACCTAAGTATTTTATTTTTGGGATGGACTCAAAAAAGTTGCTATAGCAGCGCTTTTTTGGGTTTTATTTTATCTAGGGGGTAATATTTTGAGTATACTAGACTCCATAATTTAATCTGTAGTGCGCATGAGGATGGCAACAGCGGGTGTTGCAGTTATGGATTTAAAAGTTTATATAATTTCATAAAGGTGTGTGGCCATGGAGGTCTTGACTTGACAGTTGTCTGGTCAGACTTTACATGGCTTTTTTTAGTGGGCCTCGTATGTTGGATTTCCTAGGCAGAGTTCAACATACTCTCATACTCATACTCTTCTCACTTATTGTCACCAATGTCGTCATTGGGTGCCATTGGTGACGCTTTTTCAAATCATCAACATCACAAATTGAGCCTACATAGGCATGATTTTCGACAGAGGGGTGATATCTAGAGAGTTAAAGATAAAGCATTAGTCCACAAATTGTCAGTCAATGTTCATTCAAGAGCACAAATAGCTAGGGAGGAGATGAAAAGTTGAGCGTGCAAGCGAACGACGTTAAAGAGAAAATCCGAGAGAGGTGGAACGACACAGCTGAGGAGTTTGACCAATGCCCGGGGCATGGAATCCACTCCGAACGAGAAAAAAAAGCCTGGCAGGCCATTTTGATCAAGACTGTGGGGAGAAAACAACTTAAGATATTGGATGTAGGCTCTGGGACAGGGTTTATTGCTCTATTGCTGGCCGAATATGGGCACAGTGTGACCGGAGTAGATGTTGCTGAGGAGATGCTCGCGCATGCTAGAGAGAAAGCGGACCGTCAAAAGCTAAATGTAACATTCCAATATGGCGATGCTGACGAACTTCCCTTTGAGGATAACGTCTTTGATGCGGTGATAAACCGTCATGTGTTTTGGACAATGCCGGACCCTGAAAAAGCTGCTGCCGAATGGGTAAGGGTACTAAAGCCCGGCGGAAAGTTGGTGATCATTGATGGCGACTGGAACCATTTCAGTCCATGGAAAATGATCTGGAAAGCAGCGGCAACTATTACCGTGCGCTTAACCGAAGGTGCATATTCCTCAAGTAAATCCCACGGTCTGCGTGATTTTGAGAAGAAGCTTCCCCTGCGCAGTCAAAAACGCCCAGAGGCAGACTTAAGGATTCTAAGAGCACTAGGAATGAAAGAAGCAGAAACGGTGAGTTTTAAAGACCCTCGTGCTCATGGCCTGCTGGATAATCTGAAATATGGCTACTATCAGAGATTTGTTGTCACAACTGTTAAATGAACGAGGAGGAAAGAGAAAGTATGAAAAGAAGAAGTCTATCCATTATACTTTATATTCTATTGGCGTCATTGACACTGAGTACATCCGGCTGTGGGGTTAAGGCGGTTAGTTCTGGAAATCAGACATTGGTAGTTGGCGAAATGTGGAAGATTAACAACCTTGATCCGGCTACTAATGGCACATTAACCATGGAAAAAGCGTTGATTACCGAATCACTGGTGGGAACAAAACCAAATTTTGAGTTGCAACCTAGTCTTGCTACAGAATGGAAAAGAATTGACCCTAATACATGGAAGTTTACTTTGCGTAAAGATGTTAAGTTTCATGATGGCACTCCTCTGAATGCGGAAGCAGTAAAGTGGTCGCTCATGAGAGCGATCACCATAAATCCACAGATTCTAAGTTTCACCAAGATTAAAACAGTTGAAGCAGAGAATGATACGACTGTTTTAATTAAAACGACAACCCCTAACAGTGACTTACCCGCTTCACTGCATTATTCAAACACTTCTATTATTGGTTTAAGCTCGGTTGATAAAGATGGGAAGCTGATAAAACCCATTGGTACAGGATCGTTCAAGTTGGATCACTTTGACCCATCCACCGGGGACATGAAGATGTCTAAGAATACACAATATTGGGGGACTGTTTCTAAGCTGGATAAGCTTGAAATTCGTGCGTTACCCGATCCTAATACGCGGGCGCTTGCTTTGGAGAAGGGTGAAATCGATTTTACCTGTGATCCGCCCTATAATGAACTGGAGAGGCTGGGAAAGGTGAATGGGCTCAAGGTGGAGCTCAATAAAACAGCCAGGACGTATATTATTGAAATGAATTTAAAGGAAGCGCCTTTTAACGATGTCAAAGTAAGGCAAGCAATGAGTTATGCGATCGATAGGGAAAGTATTGTGAAAAATGTACTTTTTGGATGCGGTGCTGCTGCCAAGGGGCCCTATATGCCTGGAATGGCTTGGACAAATGAGAATCTAAAAGGGTATCCTTATGATCCGGAAAAAGCCAAACAGCTTCTTACTGAAGCAGGTTGGAAAGATTCGGATGGAGACGGGGTTGTCGATAAAAACGGAAAGCCGATGAAAATTACACTTATGACTTATCCTCAAAGGCCGGGACTTCCTCCGATGGCCGAAGCGGTGCAGGCCCAGTTTAAAAAAGTTGGTATTGATCTGAAAACTGAGATTATGGAATATACAGCGATGTCTGAAATTGCCTCCAAGGGAAGATGGGATATGAAAATGAGTGCCTTTGCAACAGCGATGATTCCTTCTCCTTCTTATCATCTGAATATTTTATATCATTCAAAAAATAATAAAGTTATCGGTTATAACAATGCAGAGATTGATAAACTGATTGATCAATGTATGGCAGTGGATGATCAAAAAGTAAAGTATGATCTATCCAAGCAGGTACAGCAAATTCTGGAAGATGAAGAGCCGGTACTACCGATTGCCTATTATGGTGTCGCTGTGGCAATGAAGAGCAAAGTTAATAGTTTTGTCTTTAATCCCACAGCTCACGATTATATGCTGACCAATGAAGTTAATATCAAGGAGTAGAATAGAATGTGGAGATTCATTCTCAAACGTTTGGCGGCAACAATCCTGGTGGTTGTTGCTGCCTCCATTCTTACCTTTGGCATCTTACATTTGACCCCTGGCTCTACACCTGTAACTATCTTGAAGTATGCTTTTATTGGTCTGGAAGAAATTCCAACTGAGGCGGAAATAACTGAGATCACAGCACGGTATAAGCTGAGTGATCCCATGTTTAAACAGTATTATCGCTGGATAAAGCAAGCAGTTCAAGGGAATTTGGGAGATTCCTACGTTTACAGAGTTCCGGTAGCGGAGCTTATCAAGCAGAGGTTCCCGGCGACAGTGTTGCTGGCAGCATTGAGCGTTGTACTCTCTCTCTTGATTGCTATTCCTCTCGGAATTCTGTGCGCAGTTAAGAGAAACTCTTTTCTTGACCACCTAGGCCGAATCAGTGCTCTTTTTGCCGTGTCTATGCCCAGTTTCTGGCTGGCCTATTTGCTGATTATTATTTTTTCCCTCGGTTTTGACCTGTTCCCGGTGGCTGGATTTAGGGGTGTATCCTCTCTGGTATTGCCCTGTGTGACACTTGCGGCAGGTATGGGGGCTGTGACCATGCGGATTATGCGCTCGAGCATGCTAGAAGTGATGAGTCAGGATTATATCCTGACGGCTAGGGCCAAAGGCTTGTATGAAACGGGCGTAGTTTCGAAGCATGCCTTAAAAAATGCCTTTCTGCCGGTGGTCACTGTGGTGGGGCTTCAATTTGGCCACATGCTAGGAGGATCGGTAATTGTGGAAACAGTCTTTGCCTGGCCGGGGATAGGAAAGCTGTTGATAGATTCAATCTTTGCCAAGGATATCCCTATGGTTCAAGGATGTATCCTGCTGATAGCCACGACCTACGCTCTAGTAAATTTAGTAGTAGATCTATCCTATGCGTTGATGGACCCGAGGATACGCTATGGGAGGGAGAGTTAAATGAACACTACAACCACTATTGCGGTAAAAAAACGTTATAACAGGGTTGTTATAAGATTTATGAAGCAAGACAAACTGTTGGTTTTTAGTGCTGCAGTTGTCCTCATCATCATTTTGGTTGGGTTAATGGCACCGCTGATCATGCCTCATGATCCTACCGCTGTAAGCTTGAATGAGAAGGTGAAACCACTTTCCTTCCAGTACCCTTTTGGTACAGATCCCTTGGGAAGGTGTGTGTTGAGCAGAGTCATTCAAGGAACAAGAACCTCCTTGGTTGCTGCGGCGCTCATTGTTGCCATCAGTGGAACAGGAGGAGTGCTACTCGGACTTATATCCGGCTATAAAGGCGGCAATGTTGATAGCTTAATTATGCGCCTTGTGGATGTTATGCTAGCCTTTCCCAGTATTATTCTGGCCATGGCCCTGATCGTATCTATGGGTCCGGGATTGGGGAGCGTCATAATTGCGCTGACATTTGTACACTGGACGGGATATGCAAGACTAGTTAGGGCGGAGGTATTAACCTTAAAACAGTCAGAGTTTGTCGAAGCTGCCAGGGCGATGGGCAACAGTTCGATTAGAATACTCTTTAAATACATTCTACCAAACGTCATAGCCCCTGTGATGGTCATGGCCTCGTTGGATATTGCCCAGATCGTGTTGTCTATGGCAGGCTTAAGTTTTCTCGGTCTGGGTGCCCAACCGCCGGATGCAGAATGGGGAGCAATGATTAACCAAGGTAGAGAGTTTATCAGGACTGCGCCGCATGTTACTCTGTTTCCGGGTCTAGCACTCATGGTTACCATTTTAGCCTTCAGTTTACTAGGGGACAGCTTGAGGGATTATTTTGATCCTCGGCTGCGGGAAAGGTACATTGAATAGGTTAAAGCAGAGAAGGGAGGGTTTCCATGGTAACTATGCAGGCGTCATCCCCGTTACTTTCCATTCGCGCCCTTAGTACCTATTTTCAAGTGAAAGAGACGGTAGTTAAAGCGGTTGACGATGTCTCCCTTGATATCTATCCTCATGAGGTTCTGGCGTTGGTAGGAGAAACTGGCTGTGGAAAATCTGTCCTGGCTCTTTCCATTCTTCGCCTGTTACCCAAGAATTCACAGATCGAAGGAAGTATCCGCTACAAAGGGTTAGAAATCCTGGAAGCAAGTGAAGAGGAACTGCGAAAACTACGAGGGAAGGAAATCGGCATGATTCCCCAAAGTCAGGCGACCTCTCTTAATCCGCTGCTCAAAGTTGGTTGGCAAGTCATGGAGGTCATACAGCTTCACAAAAAGGTTGGAAAATTGGAAGCCCAAGAGAAGGTAGTAAACCTGTTTACCCGTTTGCTGCTTCCTGATCCGGCCAAAAGGATGAACTACTATCCTCATCAACTGAGTGGCGGGATGCGGCAGAGGGTGTTGGTGTCTATGGGGGTAGCTTGCAAGCCAAAGCTTATCCTGGTGGACGAGCCTACCAAAGGCCTTGATGCGGTGCTAAGGAAGGAAGTTGTGACTATGCTGGGAGAACAAGCCGCTGAGAATAGCTCCTCAATGCTGTTGATCACCCATGATTTTTCGGTTGCCGCTGTACTGGCAGATCGGATAGCCGTTATGTATGCCGGAGAAATCGTGGAAATGGGTTCAGCTTGCGGTATATTGGGAAAGCCCAGACACCCTTACACTCAATCCCTCCTCGATTCTTTGCCGGGGAGAGGCTTTAAGCCTATTCCTGGTTTCAGTCCCAGCCTTTCCTTGCTGCCCCCAGGCTGCAGGTTTCAACCCAGATGCCGAGTGGCCTGTCCCAACTGTGCTGCGCTTCATCCGGAAATAGCAGAAACCGGAGCAAACCATTATGTGAGGTGTTTTTATGCTGATCGAAGTTAAAAATCTTGTCAAAGAGTATAGCGTCGGAATCTTTAATAAAAGCGGAGTCAAGGCAGTCGATAAGGTCAACTTCTGTCTGCGCCAGGGAGAAACGCTGGGGCTGGTGGGAGAAAGCGGGTGTGGAAAATCCACGGTAGCTAGGCTTCTGCTGATGCTTATCCAGCCGACCTCCGGAAGTGTGCGCTTTGAAGGCCAGGAATTAACGGGCAGGTCACAAGCAGCGCTCTTGAAATTCAGGAGAGAGATGCAGATTGTATTCCAGCAGCCTCAGCAGTCTTTACATCCCCGCCTGAAAATAGCGGAATCTTTGGCAGAACCGCTGCAGCTCTATAGACTGGTAAAAAGCAAGGCGGAGGAAAGGGAAAGGGTAAGAGGATTACTGGACGAGGTGGGTCTTGCCGAGGAACACCTGGAGCGTTACCCGCACGAACTCAGCGGAGGACAGGCTCAGCGTGTGGCCATAGCCAGAGCGCTGGCCCTTAAACCGAAATTTATTGTCGCGGATGAACCCACTTCTATGCTGGATGTTTCCGTGCAAGCCCAGATCTTGAGTTTGATAAAAAAACTCCAGCAGAAGCATACCATAGGCCTGCTTTTTATCTCCCATGATTTAGAGGTAGTCCAAGCAGTAAGTGACCGAGTTGCAGTGATGCATCAGGGTAAATTGGTAGAAACAGGGAGTAAGCAGCAGATTTTCCTAGAGCCGCGGCATTGGTATACAAAATACCTGACCGGTACCATCTTAGAAATGCCAAGCTCTTTAATAAGGGAGGATGCTCGTCTTGTTAATCAGTAAAGTCATTGCAAAATTCAGTTGAGGCGGTTGTGACAGGATTGCTGGCCTTAGGGAACTAGAAACGTTCTCGACCCCAACACCACCCGTTGGTCGGGACTTGACTGGGTATTGCCTTTGTGGTACATTTAATCTGCCAATTTAATAGCTGAGCAAGCGATTTTTCATAGCCGAGAAATCATAACAGGGAAGCCGGTGTAAATCCGGCGCGGTCCCGCCACTGTAACGGGGAGTTTGTGCCACAGCCACTGAGGAGACTTGGGAAGGAGGCACTAAACGAGGAACCTGAGCCAGGAGACCTGATTGCTCATAGGCTTTACTCACGATGGATGGGTGGAGGGACTTGTTAATTCAGCCCTTCTATTTTGAAGGGCTTTTATATATTGTAAGTGTTCAGAAAAGGTTTCCCGAGGGAAAATGACCTGCAGGGTCAAAGTCTTGTTCAAGCGGGATCCGCTTTCCAAAATGCGAATGCGACTTGAAAGCGGAAGAGAACGCGCCGTCCGAGACAACCGATACATTGCTGTCGTTATGATTAGTGATGTGGGGTTGTTTTTTTATTTTTTTAATTAGGAGACTTGCCTAAATGCTACACGCCAATAACTCTACGAGCGATAGAGGAGGTATTATTAGTGCTGAACAAATGTTGATCAGTATTTTTTGCCTCTTGACCAATCGGTTGAGACTCCCTGATGATTGCAAAATGGAGGAATAATATGAAAAGTGGGTTGCATAATGACTATGGTGAACAGTGGAGACAGGCGATGCGCCTGCCAAATGGAGGATACAGCGAGCGAGCTATCAGTGATGAGGCGGAAAAGGATTTCTGGAAACGATATTTGGCTCAAAAATCCGTCTATCAGCCGGATGAGTACTCAGTTAAGATTGCTGATGAGGTATGCGGGCTGATTCAAAATGTGGATGCTAAATCTATCCTGGAAATCGGACCGGGTTGGGGCAATTATTCGCTGCGTCTTGCGGCAATTTGCCAGCAGTATACGTGTATTGATATTTCCAAAGATGTACTGGAATACGTACAAAGGATAGCGTCGGAGAATAATGTGCAAAACATCACCCCCCTTTATGGCAAATGGGAGGATTGTACCCCTACGCAATGTGACGTGGTTTTTGCTTATAACTGTTTTTATCGGATGGTCGAAATTGAGCATTGCCTTGGCAAGATTAATGAAACTGCTGACAGGCTTTGCATCATCGGCGTGAACGAAAGTCCGGAACAGCCGTATCTCTCCGATTTTGAACAGGAACTGCGGCTTCCCGTGCGCTACACACGGATGGATTGCCGAGACTTAGAAAAGGTACTTCACGGACTTGGAATTTGTGCTGAATGCATAAGTATTTCCAATGAGCGCGAATATGCTTATGACACATTTGATGAGATGCTGAACCGTGCGGTTTCTTACATTGCTGCGCGCTATGATGAAAAGGCGGTACTGGAGATCTTGCAACGCTATTACCACTTTGAAAATGGAAAATACCGTTGTCGTCACAAATTTCGCTCGGAGTTGCTTTACTGGTACAAATAACTGCTTTCAAAGTTTTCAGTACACGTAGTGAAGACTTAAAAAATATTAAGAGGAGGATATCCATGAACTTTTTTTTCAAAACCAAACTGAAACAGGTGTTGGTACTTTGCTTGTCCGTCCTAATAGTGTTGTCTATTGCAGGTTGCAGCAAATCCAACCCGACGGGCAGCGCGGCCGATTCCTCCAAGTCTCCTGCAGTTGTGAACAGGAACACTGAAATTGTCCTTGGAGGTTACCGTAACCTTGCCCCCGGTGAAAAAGATGGTTATTATTGCAGCAGCATTCTCTATGTCTGGGAACCGCTTGTCAAACAGGACGACAAGGCATCCCCTGTGCCCGGTCTTGCCGAAAGCTGGGAAATATCCGAGGACGGTAAGGAATGGACGTTTCAGCTGCGCAAGGGTGTCCAGTTCCACGACGGCGAAGGCTTCAATGCGGATGCGGTCGTCGCAAACTTTGACCGTATGAAGTTGGGCGTTAAGAAATCCTCTTTCTACCCGCTGGATATCAATTCCAACTATCCTGGGCTGAAAGAGTACTCCAAGGTGGACGATTATACCTTTAAACTCATCTTTAAGAATCCCTCACCCACTCAGATCTACAATATGGTGAACTTCGGAAGTGCCATGTACAGCCCTAAATGCTTCGATAAGGAAGGAAATTTCAACGGTATTGCCCAAGGTACCGGTCCTTTTAAAGTTGTTGAGAACGTGAAGGACCAATATGTTCTGTTGGAGCGTAATGATCATTACTATGGCGAAAAGGCCAAAGCAAAATCCATTCGGGTTAAAGTAATTCCTGATGCGGATACTCGCTTTTCTGCCTTAAAATCCGCTGAGATTATGGGCGTATTGGATCTAAAAGCAATTCCTGCTTCGCTAGCCGTAGAGCTTAAAAAAGATCCTGACTTTGCGTTGACTACCAATAAATCCACGATGATTCGTTTTCTGGGGGTCAATGGAACCAAGTTTCCGTTCAATGATCTGCGTATGCGTCAGGCTGTCAGCCTTGCCCTCAACCGCCAGTCTATAGTGACTGACCTATACTGCGGGTTTGGTTCTCCTACTACCAATATCCTTAATTACAGCACTCCATTTTATAAGGAAATTCCCGTGAAAGAGAATCTGGAAAAAGCCAAAGCGCTGGTCAAAGCGGTACTGGGGGATAAACGTTGTGAAATTGTCTATCTGATAAACGGCAGCGAGTCCACCCAGAAACCGGAGGCGGAGCTGATTGCAGCCTGGCTTTCGGAAATAGGGCTGGATGTTAAAATTCAACCCTTGGAGTATGCTACTATGAAAGAGGAAATGAAATCAGGCAACCACAATCTTGTCCGTCTACAGCAGGGACTCTCCAACAGCGAACCCTTC
Source organism: Desulfosporosinus sp. BICA1-9 (assembly GCF_000802135.1). Taxonomy (NCBI): domain Bacteria; kingdom Bacillati; phylum Bacillota; class Clostridia; order Eubacteriales; family Desulfitobacteriaceae; genus Desulfosporosinus; species Desulfosporosinus sp. BICA1-9. The sequence goes on along the minus strand of NZ_JUEE01000213.1, from coordinate 42,078 downwards.
ACCATCTTCAACCGCTTTATGCTCACCAGCGGTGACCATAATAAGAATTACAGTCTCGGCTACAACAACTCTGAGGTGGAAAAACTGATGAAAGAGGCGGCAGCCACTCTCGATATGGAAAAGCGCAAAGAAATCTATAATCAGATCCAGCAGATTTCCAGCGAGGATTTTCCAGTCATTCCTCTGTTTAACGATGTGACCTTGATGGCTTACAGTACTAAACTGACTGGTTATGAGGCAAAACTTTACGGTTTGGAACTGCCGAATGTTGCTTGGGCTGAATAGGCAATGAGCAGGTATATCTTGCAGAAAATTGCCTCGCTGGTTCCGGTTCTGCTGGGTATTTCCCTGATTGCTTTTACGCTGGGGGTTATTTCCCCCGGCGACCCGGCGGAAATTGCGCTTAGTCAGGGCGGCATGTCTGAGGCGAGACCGGAACAGATTGCCGCGTTGCGGGAAGAGATGGGACTTAACGATCCGCTGCCCGTACAGTATATTCGCTGGGTAAAAAACGCCCTGCACGGTGACCTCGGCTACTCATATGCCACCAGCGAACCAGTGAGTGAAGAGCTTGCTCGGCGCTTGCCGGTAACCCTAAAGCTGGCAGGATATGCTATGCTGCTAACCTGTGCAGGCGGAATCCTAATAGGCACCTTGTCTGCGGCCTATAAAGACAGCCTGCTTGACCATGGCATCCAAGGACTAACCAATATAATGCTTTCCATTCCGGGTTTTTGGCTTGCCATTTTGATGGTGCTGCTGTTCGCTGAGGTCCTTGGGTGGCTGCCCACCAGCGGTACAGGCGGAGCTAAATATATGTTAATGCCGGCAATAGTGCTGTCTTGCGCCACTACCGCAACAGCTGCGCGTTTGATGCGTTCCGCGCTTCTGGGGGAATTGGGAAAACAATATTTTCTTGCCGCTAACGCCAAAGGAATCAGTAAATATCGCCTTATTGTGCGAAACGCCCTGCCCAACGCCATTGTGCCCGTCATTACGCTGTTGGGCAATTATTTTGGCGGAATACTGGGTGGCTCGGTTGTTGTAGAAACTATCTTTGCACTCCCGGGCGTGGGAAGCTATGCCATCGAGGCCATTTACATGCGTAATTATCCGGCCCTTCAAGGCTATGTTTTGCTTACCGGATTTCTTTTTGTCGCTGTCACACTGGCGGTAGATTTAATCAGCTTGGTGCTGAATCCGAAAATAAGGCTGGGAGGGAGCAGTATTTGAAGAACAAGGGAAAAGCGCAAGGCATCATTGCCGTGCTGCTTCTGTCCGTGATTATCCTTTCCAGCGTCTTAGCACCGCTGATCGCGCCCTATCCGCCTAATACCACCGAGATGTCGGTGCGTCTGGAGGGACCATCTTTAGGACATCCTCTGGGAACTGATTCGCTGGGGCGGGATATGCTCAGCCGCGTCCTGTACGGGGGTCGAATCTCTATGCTGCTGGCGCTGATGGCGACGGTTCTGTCCATGCTGCTCGGTATGCTCTTGGGAATGATTGCGGGTTACTATGGAGGCGCGGCGGACTGGTGCCTCACCGTACTTGCCAATATTTTCCAGGGTCTGCCCGGAACCTGTCTGATGATCGCTATTGCAGGGGTGATGGGCCCGAGCATCCAGAGTCTGCTGCTGGCTTTGATACTAACCTCATGGGCAGGATTTTCCCGAATTGTGCGCACCGAGGTACTGCGCTTGCGAGAGGAGCCCTATATAGAGGCAATGCGCTGTCTAGGAAGTAGTAATAGGCGTTTGATCTTTCGTCACATCCTTCCTAATATGATCAATAATATGATTATCCTTTTTACAATCCGGGTGGGACGCAGTGTGTTGTCTATCGCCTCGCTGAGCTTTTTAGGGTTAGGAGTTCAACCGCCCACACCTGACTGGAGTGTTATGATTAATGATGCACGCCTTCATTACCGCAGTTCCCCGCATCTAATTCTTGTGCCGGGGCTGTGTATTTTTTTATTACTGCTGGCTATCAATATGCTGGGCGACGTTCTGCGCGATCATTTTGACATAAAAAATGAGGAGGTGCGCGAATGCTAGAAGCCACTTCCAATCACATTGTTATTCAGGATGCCACCGTACATTTTGCGGTTTCCTCCGGTTCGGTTAAAGCAGTTGACCATGTTTTCGCTACCTTTCGCAGTGGACAAATTACCGGACTCATCGGAGAGAGCGGCTGCGGAAAATCCGTACTCGGACTGGCGATCCTCGGCTTGCTGCCTTCCTATGCACAGGTGGGCGGCGACATCCTTTATTGCGGGCTTAACATTGCCAAAGCTTCGCTCCGACAGCTGCGTACCCTGCGTGGAAAGGAAATCAGTCTGATCCCGCAGAATCCAAGCGATTCGCTCAACCCGGTGAGGCGGATCGGCGTTCAACTTGACGAAGCACTGATGATAGTAGATAAGAACGCCAAAAGCCGCAGGCGAAAGGCGGAAAGTCTGCTGCACAGCTTCGGCTTTGATGATCCGGGGCGTATTTTGCGCTCCTATCCGTTTGAGCTGAGCGGTGGTATGCAGCAACGCGTACTGTGTGCCATCGGTATTTCTTGTTCACCACGCTGGGTATTGGCGGATGAACCGACCAAGGGGCTTGACAGGGATCTACGCGAGCAGGTTTACGAAACGCTTGTTTCGATGAAACTGCAGGGCGTGGACGGGATGATTGTCATTACCCATGACCTTGGGTTGGCTGAAAAGCTGTGCGACTGTGTGGCAGTGATGTACAGCGGAGAGATTTTGGAAATGGGGCAGGATGTTCTGAAAACTCCGCTGCATCCCTATTCGCAGGGATTTCTGGCCTCACTTCCTCAAAATGGGATGGAGCCCATGTCCGGTATGCCTCCGGCACCCGGAGAAAGCTTTACTGGCTGCAAATTTGCGCCCCGCTGTATACACTGCACTGTGCGTTGCACGGCGGAAAAACCGAATTCTTATGAACACGGCGGCAGGCTTGTGAGGTGCTTTTTATATGCTTGAAGCCCGCGAAGTTTGTAAGACTTTTCGCAGGGGTGGGGGACGAAAGTCCTTTTTGGCTCTCGACAATGTCAGCTTGCAAATTGATAGGGGGGAAACCCTTGGTCTGATGGGACCCAGCGGTTGCGGCAAAAGCACTTTAGCTCGTATTCTGCTGCGCTTGATTCCAAGCGATGGCGGCGGAGTGTTCTATAAGGGTGAGAATATAACGCTGCTAAAAGGTAAAGCGTTGCTTCCCTTCCGCGGCGAGGTTCAACTTATTTCCCAGCGCCCGGAATCCTTTTTTAATCCAGTCATAAAACTAAAAGACAGCGTACTGGAACCGCTTAAAATTTTTCGCCTTTATGAAAAAGTATCCGCCCACGAAATGCTTTACCGGGTGCTTGAGCAGGTAAAGCTGAATGATTCTTTGTTAGAACGCTATCCGCATCAGGTGAGCGGCGGCGAAATCCAGCGTCTTTCCATCTGTCGCGCTCTGATGTTGCAACCGCGGGTACTTGTTCTGGATGAAGCTACCTCTATGTTGGATGTTTCGGTGCAGGCACAAATTTTGCACATTTTGAAAGATCTGCAAAAAACGCGGCAACTTTCCTATCTTTTCATTTCCCACGATAGAGAGGTTGTGGGCTGGATGTCCGACCGGGTGGTAGAGATGAGGCAGGGAAGAATTTGAAGGTATTTGAGAAACAAGGGGACAGGTTCCTTGTTTTAATTTCCATTATCTGTCCCTGTCCCGCTGTTTGCCTTTGGGTTCGGCTTCGCATCTTTTCATCTTTCCGGGGTTATATAAAAATGATACGCGTGCCCGATAGAGGTATAACGAACCATAATAAACACAAGCTTCCTGGACCGTTCGGACATGTTCTCGAGCCGTATCGACATAGGCAATACTGGGATAATATCCAATTAGCCAAAGGATGTTTAAAATGCTGTAAACTGTATTGTTATAAAATATTACCTCTTTAAGCTTAAGAATGTCCGTGCGAATAATGTCCTGAACAGAGTCGGTACGATCCACAAAATTTGACAAAAAGCAGTAGCCCTTGCTGGCCTCGATCATCTTCTCTAGCGTGATTAGATCATGGATCCCTGGGCTGTTGATCGCGGTCACCAAGTCAAATCTTTTTCTCCAGCCGTAGTCTTCAAGGTTGACTTCATCCCAGTTTAAGTTTCTAAACAAGATATTGGTGAGGTTGGCAGCTTCGGCATTCTTCACCGCATAGTCTAACATTTTGTCGGATATGTCTAGGCCTGTAACGTCTGCTGACTTCTTGGCAAATTCAACGGCAAAGCGTCCTGGACCGCAGCCTATGTCTAAGACGCTACTATTCTCGGTGAGAAGGCTCTTATGTGACAAAAAATTAACGATTTTCTTAATGCGCTCATCAGGACCCCCTTGAGAAACTATCTTGTTAAACTCATCCGCCCTGTTGTCCCAAAACGACTTACCGGATGCTTTAGCAGCCTTTCCCTCGTCCCAAAGGTGGGTAAAATATTGAAGATCAAGTTAGCATTCAACATTTACAAAACCATATTTCAGAGGGGAACCAATTGTTATCAGAGTTCGAGACCATGACGCTTTACTAGATAATAGTAAACTGCAAAAGCAGTACATAACTATTTACTCAAACCAACACCCTAGGCTACATAAAGTTGCCTAGGGTGTTGGTTAAATCTTTTCTAAGATAATACGGTGGTTGAGAAGGGTCATGTTTTTAATTTTGGCTTGGATAAATAGTTGTTTTCCGAAGATATCCATTAGTTTTAAGTCATTTTCACAGGGCTCGATGGTATCAACTGACTTCATGAGCATCACTTCGTTTTCTCCATCTTTGAGAAAAGCATTCGATTCACACATCACAGTTCGCTCCTTCTTTTATGAATTATAAAAGCCTATACCAGAACAAGTTCATAAGCAGTTGCCTAGGACAGGATCATTTTCTGTTAGGGTCAGACCCAATGATATCTTGACGGTCAGATCAGAATATCTTTAGGTCTGAAGTTGATAGTTTCTGACATTTTCGAACATAAGATGCAGGAAGATTTTGAAGGCGTTTTGGAACGTGGAATTCATTACTTTACAAACTATGGGAAGACAGCTGGCATGGGCTCATATGCCAATAATCACCTCCTTTGAAAAATGAAAAAGACCATGGAGGTCTTGACCAGACTTAATGTCAGGTCAAGACCTCCATGGTCTCTTTTTTACATAATGAATAGTTGCCTATGTTAATAGTATTCTACATAAAAGTGTTAATTCCTGCTGCGTTTTTATTTTTTTTACAGCAGCAATACTCCGGCAATCACTTATAAATATCTGCAATGGCTTTGGCCACCGGGATAAGGAGCAATTGCCCCAATATGGTTCCTATTAGCTTGGCGCTCATCAAAATAACGACAAGGGCTTTGACATCTTCATATATTATGTGAATTATAAAAGTTAAAAAAACAATTAATATATATTAAAACTGCACTTGCCCACCCCCATCCTTAATATGGCTATGCCGGATAGGGGATAGAAATACTCAGTAGCTCTAAGGGAGTGTTCATCAATATAAAAAAATAAACTTCATGGTTGACACATTAGGTTAATATACGATAACATGATAGCAATTGAATATTGGAAAATAAAGGTGCAAGTACTAAGAGTACAGCTTAAAAGGGAAGCAGGTAAAAGTCCTGCACGGTCCCGCCACTGTAATGGGGAGATGTTTCATACTATAGGCCACTGGTAGATACCGGGAAGGCGTGAAGCATTAATGAACCAAAGTCAGAAGACCTGCCTTTGTTTAATGAACCAATAACTCTACGAGCGATAGGGGGGTTCCATAAGTAAGTGTTGTATTCAGGGAGATACACAGCCTCTTGGCGCTCAGCGTCAAGGGGCTTTTTGAATTGGAAAAATTGGAGGTTATTTAACCGATGATAACAGAAATTATTAAAAGAGATGGAAGAATTGAGTCTTTCAATCAAGAGAAAATAGTTCATGCAATTTTTAAAGCTGCCACAGCTTGTGGAGGATCGGACTATGAGCGTGCTGAGGAAATAGGCAGACAGGTAGTAGATGTATTACAAAGAAATTTTAGGGACAAGCAACCGGATGTAGAATCGATACAAGATATCGTCGAAAAAGTCCTCATAGAAAACGGACATGCCAAAACAGCCAAAGCATATATACTTTATCGTCAGAAAAGGAAAAGCACCCGTGAAATGGATGCGCTGATTGGGGCGACCATTGGTATGTTTTCCGACTACCTAGGAGATAAGGACTGGCAAATTAGTGAGAATGCGAACACCCAAAAAAGTATCAATGGTTTAAACAATTATATACGAGAAGTCTTTACCAAAAAGTATTGGCTTTATGAAATCTATCCTCAGGAAGTTCGAGAGGCGCATGAAAGTGGAGAGTGCCACATCCATGACCTGGGCTTTTTTGGACCCTATTGTGCAGGATGGGATTTGAGACAGCTCCTGCTGGATGGATTCGGAGGAGTACCTGGCAAGGTGGAAAGCGGTCCAGCCAAACATTTACGATCTTTCCTCGGGCAAATCGTAAATTCTACCTTTACTACACAAGGGGAAACTGCCGGAGCCCAGGCTTGGTCAAGTTTTGACACCTTTTGTGCGCCTTTTATTCGGAATGACCAATTGACATTTACTCAAGTCAAACAGTGTTTGCAAGAATTTGTTTTTAACCTCAATGTTCCCACACGGGTTGGATTTCAGTGCCCCTTTTCCAACCTTACGTTTGACATCAGGGTGCCTTCTACATTGAGAGATGAGCAGGTGATTATTGGCGGAACATACGCTGAGGATAAATATGGAGATTTTCAGGAAGAGTTGGATATGTTCAACTTGGCGTTCTGTGAAGTGATGCTGGAAGGAGATTCAAAGGGAAGAGTGTTTACTTTCCCAATTCCCACCCTTAATATTACCAAAGACTTTGATTGGGAGAGTCCTGTAGCGGATGCCTTTATGAGAATTACTTGTAAGTATGGAATTCCTTATTTCGCTAATTATGTAAACTCAGATCTGTCTCCCGAAGATGCTGTATCCATGTGCTGCCGGTTAAGGCTAGATACCGGTGAACTCAGGAAACGAGGTGGGGGTTTGTTCGGAAGCAATCCTCTCACAGGATCAATCGGTGTAGTTACCATTAACCTGCCTAGATTAGCGTATCTATCCAATTCAAAACAGGAATTTATGGAACGTCTGAACCAAATGGCGGAAGTCGGGCGCACGGCCTTGGAAATCAAGCGGAAAATTATTGAGCAGCAGTCAGAACGGGGGATGTATCCCTATTCATGCCATTATTTGAGACATTCAAAGGCGCGGACCGGGCATTATTGGCACAATCATTTCAGTACGATCGGTATCATAGGAATGAATGAGGCATTACTGAATTTCATGGGCCAAGGAATTGAAACTGAAGAAGGTCGGGAGTTTTCGGTGAGTGTCATGAACTATTTGAGAGAGCTGCTGGTTAAATTTCAACACGAGACCGGAAACGTCTACAATTTAGAGGCGACGCCAGCAGAGGGAACATCATACCGTCTGGCTATGTTGGATATTAAAAAGTATGACTCAATTATTACGGCTGGTGATGAAGTTCCTTATTACTCAAACTCAACCCAACTTCCGGTAGGTTATACGGATGATATATTTGAGGTTTTGGAGCTACAGGACGAACTGCAGTCTCTTTACACAGGGGGAACGGTTCAGCACCTCTATCTTGGAGAAGCAGTTGAGGATATTAAGGTTTGTAAGCGGCTTATTCAAAAAATATTTAACAAACATAAAATCCCATACATCTCCATTACGCCAACCTTCAGTATCTGCGACTCTCACGGATACATCAGCGGAGAACATTTCAGATGCCCTGAATGTGGTGCCGAAGCCGAGGTATGGTCCAGAGTGACAGGATACCTCAGACCGGTCAAGAACTATAATCTTGGGAAGAAAGAAGAGTATAACCAGAGGAAAAAATTCAGGATTCAGGAGGTGTTATCATGAATATAGCAGAATTTATAAAGGCCTCATTTGTGGATTATCCGGGTAAGATAGCGTCTGTGGTTTTTACCCAGGGCTGTAACTTAAGATGTGGTTATTGTCACAACGTCAGTCTACTAGATACTAAGGACACTTCAAACGGTATTCTGCCTGAAGAAATTTTCGAATGGCTTTCCAAAAGAAAAGGAATGATCGACGCAGTGGTTGTAAGCGGAGGAGAACCGACGTTGCAAAAGAATCTTCACGTTTTTATCGAAGAATTGAAAGCAATGAGGATGCTCGTAAAGCTTGACACAAACGGAACAAATCCGGATATCTTGAGAACGCTGATAGAAGAAGAGCTTCTAGATTTTATCGCCATGGACTTAAAGGCTCCGCTCAGCAAATATGAAAGCATTACAGGGACAAGCCAGTTGGAGTTATCGTCAATTCGGGAAAGTGTGGAAGTCATTAAAAATAGCGGACTTGCCCATGAGTTCAGGACAACACTATGTCCAGAACTCGAAGCAGATGATATACCCAGCATCATTTTAGATTTTGAAATTGCTTCAAATTATGTGGTGCAGAGCTGCAGAAGCACGGAACTTAAAAAAGCAGCTAGGAACATGCAAGATTTGAAGAGATTGACTCAGTGGTCTAAAAAGAATTTGTCCTTCTCTTTTCGAGGATTTGAAGTCGGCTAAGGTGACGTGCTGGGTGATGTAGTTACCCTTGTCCCAACCGCCTCGGAGAGTGCCGTGAGGTTAGAAGTTAATGAGGGAGGAGAAATAAGCATGCAACAAGGTCTCATCCATATTTATACAGGTGCAGGGAAGGGGAAGACGACAGCAGCAATCGGGTTGGGGCTCAGGGCGTATGGGCAAGGACTTAGGGTCCTCATGGTTCAATTTTTAAAAGGATGGACTACGGGAGAAAGGAAAGTCATCGCCAGTTTAGGACCGTGCTTTCAGCTCTTTAGTAAGAAAGAAAATGACAAATTCACTTGGGGAATGACAGAGGAAGAAATGGCAGGAATAAAAGGAGAAATGCGGATTGGTCTGAACTATACTATTGAGGCCGTCAAGAGCGGGGAATGGGATTTGATCATCATGGACGAGATTATGGCAGCGGTGAATTGCGGGTACCTGCCTCTGAAGGAAGTAGTCGAGATTGTTAAGATCAAGCCACTAAAATTGGAACTCGTTCTGACAGGGAGGGATGCCCCTTCAAAGCTGATCGAGTTAGCTGATTATGTCTCGGAAATAACTGCCCGCAAACATCCCATGGAAAAGGGCATAATGGAGCGAGAGGGAATAGAGTATTAAGACTAGCTGAGAAATCACAACAGGGAAAGAACAGGCAGGTGAAAAAATGACACTTCAACAGCTTAAATATGCAATTGTAATCGCAACCTGGGGCTCCATTAATGTCGCTGCAAAGCGTTTATTCATATCTCAGCCCAGCCTTTCCAACGCAATAAAAGAATTGGAAGCAGAGCTTAATATCACGATTTTTGAGCGCTCCAACAAGGGAATTAGTATTTCAGTTGAGGGGGCAGAATTTCTTGGCTATGCACGGCAGGTATTGGAGCAAACAGAACTGTTGAAAAACCGTTACCTAGATGCAAAGCCATCTCCCCAGCACTTTTCTGTTTCAACCCAGCACTATGCTTTTTCTGTAAATGCCTTTGTAAATCTCATAAAAAAATACGCCTTGGAGGAATATGAGTTTACCTTGCGAGAAACAAAAACCTATGAAATTTTGGAGGATGTAAAAAACCTCCGCAGCGAAATCGGTATTTTGTATCTCAATGAATTTAATTCAAAGGTAATCAATAAGCTTATGAAAGAAAACAATTTGGAGTTTACAGTATTATTTAAAGCTGCACCTCATGTTTTCATCAGTACTCAAAATCCGCTGGCAAAGCAAGAGAGAGTCACGTTGGAGGATTTGGATTCGTATCCCTGCCTGTCCTTTGAACAAGGAGAGTACAATTCTTTCCATTTTTCAGAGGAAATATTGAGTACCTTATCTCATAAAAAGAGTATCCGTGTGAGCGACAGGGCAACTCTGTTTAATCTTCTGATCGGATTAAATGGATACACCATTTCAACAGGCGTTTTAAGTGCTGACCTTAACGGCAATAACATCATCCCAATACCCTTGAATATTAATGAAACTATTACTGTAGGATGGATTTCACATAAAAGTGTAACGCTTAGCAGGCTTGCGACAGCTTATGTGCAAGAATTGGACAAAGTAACTAAAAATCTATAGATGATTCCACTGTAGAAACCTATTACACGTCTAAAATCATAATTATATACCTTATTTATAAGATGCCCTAAAATGGCTTGTTATAGTTTTATGCTATAACAAGCCATAGCTTTTTAGAGTTACCCTATATCTCTTTTATCATGCTATAGTGAATGTATTAGGTTCAAATACATCAAAAGTATTTACTCAAAATTAAGGGGGCTAACTAATGAGATATAATATCGAGGATTATTTAAAGGAAAGAATTCTTGTCCTGGATGGCGCAATGGGGACTTGTATCCAAGGATATAACTTAAATGAGCAAGAGTTTACCGGAAGTTGTAATTGTCATAGAAGCCAAAAGGGGAATAATGACCTTTTAAATATTACTCATCCAGAGATTATTAAAGCTATTCATAAAAGTTATCTAGAAGCTGGGGCGGACATTATTGAAACAAATACCTTTAATGCAACCAGAATATCTCAAAAGGATTATGGTATGGAGGATAAGGTCTATGAGCTTAACTTCCAAGGAGCAAAGCTAGCAAGAGAAGAGGCAGATCTTTTTACTAACGTTGATCCAAGTAAACCGCGTTTTGTAGCAGGTTCAGTTGGGCCTACCAATAGAACAGCATCCCTTTCACCAGATGTTGAAAACCCAGGAATAAGAAATATTAGCTTTGAGGAACTCGTACTTGCTTATGGGGAGCAGGTACAGGGGCTTGTAGATGGTGGAGTAGATATTATATTTATTGAAACAATATTTGATGCCTTAAATGCTAGGGCAGCTATATTTGCAGCTGAAAATGTCTTTGAGGAAAAAGGTATAACACTGCCTATAATTATCTCAGGTACTATTGCGGATAAAAGTGGTCGTATCTTATCCGGTCAAACGCTTGAAGCTTTTGCACACACTATGAAGGGTGATGAAATTCTTGGCATAGGATTAAACTGTTCCTTTGGCGCTAAGGATTTAATTCCTTTCATTAAAGATCTTTCCAAAACACAAGATCGGTATGTAACCTTCCATCCAAATGCAGGTCTGCCAAACTCCCTAGGGGAGTATGAGGAACGTCCGGAAGAAACTGCGGCTTTGGTAAAGGAATTAGCAGAGGAAGGTCATTTAAATATTGTCGGGGCATGTTGCGGTTCAACACCGGCGCATATTAAAGCGATCAGTGAAGCGGTTAAGGGTATCAAACCAAGAAAAATTCCTCTGATCGAGAAAGAGACTGTTTACTGTGGTCTTGAAGCCATTGTCATAAAGAAAGAAAATAATTTTGTCAATATTGGGGAAAGAACGAATGTTTCTGGATCAGCTAAGTTTGCAAGACTAATTAGAGAGAAAAAATATGAAGAAGCATTATTTGTGGCCAAGGAACAGGTGGAAAACGGAGCACAAATTATAGATATAAACTTTGATGATGGGCTACTTGATGCCTTAAGTGAAATGGATATATTTCTTAAGCTTCTCGCTAGCGAGCCAGATATTTCCAGAGTTCCAGTGATGATTGATTCATCAAAATTTGAGGTTTTAGAAGTAGGCTTAAAGGCAATTCAAGGTAAAGCAGTTGTAAATTCTATAAGCCTAAAAGAAGGGGAAGAGGAGTTTATTCGGCAAGCGACGTTAATTAAAAGATATGGTGCGGGCGTTGTGGTAATGGCTTTTGATGAACAAGGCCAGGCAGATACTTTTGAGAAGAGAATTGCAGTTTGCAAAAGAGCTTATGATTTATTAGTGAATAAGGTGAAGTTTCCACCAACTGATATTATTTTTGACCCTAATATTTTAGCAATTGCCACAGGGATTGAAGAGCACAACAATTACGCGGTCGATTTTATTAACACCGTAAAATGGATCAAGGAAAATCTTCCTTATGCCAAGGTAAGTGGTGGGGTAAGTAATTTATCCTTCTCCTTTAGAGGAAACAATGCCATAAGGGAAGCTATGCACTCTGCGTTTTTGTATCACGCTATTGCTGCAGGAATTGATATGGCTATTGTAAACCCAAGTATGATTCAAATTTATGATGAAATAGATAAGGAGCTCCTGGAAAAGGTTGAAGATGTGATCTTGAATAAAACACCGGATTCTGCCGAAAAACTTTTAGAGTTTGCGGAAAAATACAAAGCGTCTGGTGGGGATCAAGTTGAGAATAAACTTGCCTGGAGAGAGAAAGATTGCAAGGAACGATTAATACATGCTTTAGTAAAAGGCATAGCGGAATTCATAGAAGAAGACGTTGAAGAAGTCAGAAGACAATATGACAGAGCAGAAAAGGTTATTGAAGGACCGCTGATGGATGGAATGAAGGTGGTTGGAGAATTATTTGGAGAAGGCAAAATGTTTCTCCCGCAGGTTGTAAAAAGCGCAAGAGTTATGAAAAAGGCTGTAGGCTTTTTATTACCATACATTGAGGCAGAGAAGAAGAGTAGTGAAAGTAGCAGTGCAGGAAAAGTGGTCGTTGCAACGGTTAAGGGTGATGTCCATGATATAGGCAAAAACATCGTTTCAGTCATTCTGTCTTGCAATAATTTTGAAGTTATTGATCTTGGAGTAATGGCATCTTGCGAAGTAATCCTCCAAACAGCAAAAAAAGAAAATGCAGATATCATAGCCCTGAGTGGACTTATTACTCCCTCATTAGATGAGATGTCTAATGTGGCGGAGGAAATGGAACGGCAAGGGTTTAATATTCCCCTGATGATTGGTGGAGCAACAACTTCTAAGACTCACACATCCTTAAAGATTGCACCTAAATATTCAAAGGGAGTCGTGTATAGCGTTGACGCTTCAAAAGCCGTAGAAGCTGCTAAAAAGCTGGTCGATAAGAATGAAAGAGATAGGTATTTAGCCCAAATTGAGGAGGAATACCAAAATCTAAGAGAAAGCTACGGGAAAATTGAAAGAAAGCTTGTGCCACTGGAAGAAGCTAGAGAAAAGAAATTTAAAATAGATTGGAATAAGGAAAGTATAAGCGTTCCAAACTTAATTGGAACTAAACATTTGAAAAATTTCCCCATCAGCGAGATTAGAAACTATATTGATTGGTCTTATTTCTTTGTAGCTTGGGGTATGGGCATGGTGTATCCCAAAATTATGGAAGATCCTAAATATAGTGAAGAAGCTAAAAAGCTTTTTGATGATGCCAATGAAATGTTAGATTTACTAGAGAGGGAAGACATACTTACAGCAAATGCTGTTTTGGGTATTTTTCCTGCTAACTCTTTAGGAGATGACCTTGAAATGTACCATAATGGAAGTGTTACAACCTTCAATATGTTAAGGCAACAAACGATTTCCAAGGATAATGTCTATAGATGCCTTGCGGATTATATAGTCCCTAAGGATAGTGGAAAAACTGATTATTTAGGCGGATTTATTGTAACGGCAGGCGTTGGTGCTAAGGAATATGCCGAGAACCTTAAAGAACAAGGCAATGACTACGGAGCAATTATGGTAAAACTTCTTGCTGATAGGTTAGCAGAAGCCTTCGCGGGGTTATTACATCTTCAGGTAAGAAAGGATTATTGGGGATACGCTCCAGATGAAAATCTAGAGCTTAAATCTTTATTAAAAGGGTCATTTAGGGGAATAAGACCTGCCTTTGGATACCCTTGTCTTAGGGATCATGCTGAAAAAACAAAACTTTTTCAGCTTTTAGAGGGAGAAAGTAATACGGGTATAACTTTAACAGAACATTATATGATGGATCCTGTTGCTAGTGTGTGCGGTCTGTACTTCAGCTCTCAAGATGCAAAATATTTTGATATCCACAGAAGTGATAAGGTTCAAGTGGATGATTACGCAAAGCGAAACAATAAAGAGCTTAAAGAGATTGAGAAGATGTTAATTACAATCTTGGCGTATAAATAAAAAATGCTTGGTGTGATTTTTTGAGCTGACAGGGCTTACAAAAATTTAAAGTTAAGGTTATAATGAAAACAATTCAATATTAGGTAATGAGTGATTCTTTTCTAAGGGAAAGAATTTAAAAGGGAAGTCAGTAAAATCTGACGCGGTCTCGCCACTGTAATAGGGAGTTGCCTCACAAAATGTCACTGGATTTTATCTGGGAAGACGTGGGGCTATGATGAACTAAAGCCAGGAAACCTGCTCATTACGGATCAACACAGGAGCCTACGGAAGATAGGGGAGGTGTCGTTTATGTCGGGAAGTCAGCGTATTTTATCCGGCTAGCGGAGTCACTATATCCCTTTACAGGTATTCTGTAGAGGTTTTTTTGTTTTTCTTGAAGGAGGCCTGACTGGTGAGACATCGAGAGCAAAATCAGGAGATGGAAAAGCACAGGCAAGCGTTGCTTGATGCGCGAGGAGAAATCTTGGGGAAGTATAATTCGGAAAAGGAGCAGAGGATTCAGTGGCTAGTGAAGTTTATAGATATTGAAGACGAACTCGAAGAATTATCCCGTCGGCAAAACCAATGGGCTATAAAAGTAAAATTGAACTAATATAGAAAATTCAGGTATCGGAGCATGTGTGCTTCGGTTTAAAAAGGAAGCAGGTGCAATTCCTGCACGGTCCCGCCGCTGTGATGGGGAGATGTTTCGTTAAGGTCACTGGTTTAGTCTGGGAAGGTGCGAAACATTGATGATCCAGAGTCAGAAGACCTGCCTGTATTTTATACACCAACTACTCTACGAGCGATAGGGGGAGGTGTTAAAAGTGCTGGCATCAATATATGATTATCAGTATTTTTAGCCTTTTGACCAATCGGTTGAGAGGCTTTTTAATGTTCAAAGTAACCGAGGGGATATTTTAGTTAGAGGTATGGAGAAGGGGAAGAATAGAAATGAAAAGAAAATTTCGAAAGTTTTATTTAGGGCTGTTGATAGCTGTAATGATGCTTTCCATACTGGTTATGCAAATTCCTTTGGCTAAACCGGCTTATGCGGCAACAGATTCGAACAGTACTATAGCGCCTGTAACGGCTGTTTTTGACAAGAACCCGTCTAAGCAGGCCGATATATCTGTAACAATGGCTGTTTACGGAAACGACATCTTAAACAGTATAGCCAATGGAGAGACTACGCTGACGGCAGGGAGCGACTTGTAGTAGCGGGAAATAAAATTCAAAATATTCTTTTACTGGCGTTTACTTAAGCCTTGGTTATGTAGCTACATATACTAGATTACTTCGAACAAATGTTATTGAAATAATGAACCTTAATTATATGAAAGCAGCCAAAGCAAAAGGGTTGAGTGATAATGAGCCATCAAGGAAAGAGATATCCTCACAATGCATCAACTGTTTTATAAGAGTATAGAAAGCGGGTATGCCGGAAAATACCGTGACATAGATGTGCTCATCAGCGGTTCATATATACTGGTGCTGGCTCACCGACTGTCTACCATCATGGTGGCCGATAGGCTGGTTGGGATGGATCACGGAAAAATCATGCAAATTGGCAGACACGAACAACTGATTACGCAGGAAGGCTTCTACAGGGAACTGGTTTCTTCACAGTTTGAGCAGAAAAAGATATGAGCTGCGATTTATCTGCAGCGTAAGTATGGGAGGGAGCATTGTACCTTGCTGAGATTTATTATAAAACGAGCGTTCAGTCTTATTCTGATTCTACTCGCAATTTCTATTATTACATTTACGCTGACCCATCTTTCGGCAGGAGATGCGGCTTCGATCATTGCGCGAGACAACGGGGGACAGCAGACAGAAGAAGCAGTAAAAATTATTCGGACGGAACTGGGGCTGGATCAACCGCTCACCGTACAATATGGAAATTGGCTCAAAAGCGTGCTCAAAGGGGATCTTGGAACTTCGTATAAATCCAAACGGCCGATTCTTGATGAACTTATAGTGCGGTTTCCCGCTACGCTGAAACTTGCCCTTTGTGCCATGGCACTGCTATTGCTAATCGCGTTGCCGCTGGGCATCTTGTCTGCGATGTATCCCGAATCTTGGTTGGATCGACTGGGAAGGAATTTTTCGTTTTTAAGCGTATCGATGCCATCTTTTTGGCTGGGGTTGCTGCTTCTGTATATATTTGGCGCTCGTCTCAAATGGATACCGGTAGTGGGCAACAGTTCTTCGAATACAATCATACTGCCGGCAGTTACGCTGGCATTGGGCCATGTAGGACCGTATATCCGCCTGCTTCGAACCAGTATGCTCGATGTTCTGGGAAAGGAATATATCAAAGCACTTCGGGCGAAAGGCTTGCTTGAGCGCTACGTCATCGGCAAGCATGCGCTGAAAAATGCCATACTGCCCATCATCACACAGATGGGTATGGCATTTGGGGGGCTGCTGGGAGGATCATTCATTGTGGAATCCATATTTTCATGGCAGGGATTAGGTAAATATGCGCTCGATTCCATTGGATATAAGGATTTACCGGCGATTCAGGGATATGTGCTGATGATGGCGGTCGTAATAGTGGGCATTAATTTGCTAGTCGACATTCTTTATGTGTATATTGATCCGCGTATTAAATTGAATTGACTATATGTCGAAAGGAGAGTGATGCCGTGAAGAAGGAATTCTGTTGCTCTATGCAAAGAATGCCGCCTCGTTTTTTAAAAAAGCTGTTGCATGACAAAAGGGCGATTGTGGGAATCTGTCTGGTGGCAATGATCTGTACGATTGCTCTTCTCGCCCCCTTCATTGCTCCGACCGATCCGGTTGAGATACACATGAAAAACAAGTTGCAATCGCCGAGCAAAACCAACTGGCTGGGAACGGACAATCTTGGCCGCTGCATCGCATCAAGGATTATTTGGGGAACGCGATCATCGTTGCTGTATGCTGTGATTGTGCTGGGCATGATGTTGCTCATCAGCATCCCCCTGGGATTATTGGCTGGATACGCAGGAGGGATAATTGATACGGCCATTATGCGGTTTACCGACATTTGCATGGCCTTTCCCAGTTCGATTCTCGCATTGGCGGTAACGGGAATACTCGGTGCGAGCGTCAAAAACCTCATTATTGCCATGGCGTGTGTCTGGTGGAGCGGGTATGCAAGACTAATTCGCGGCATTGTTTTGCAAATCAAGGAACAGGATTTTGTGCTGGCGGCGCAAGCGGCAGGATGTTCAAAGCGGCGCATTGTGTTTCATCATGTTTTAAGAAACGCACTATCGCCAATTATCGTATTGGCAACGCTGGAGGTTGGTACGATTATTCTTGCCATAGCGGGATTCTCGTTCATTGGGCTTGGGGCACAGCCACCGGCACCGGAGTGGGGCGTCATGCTCAGCGACAGCAGGCAATATATTCAAACGCAGCCACAACTGATGATTTATCCGGGTGCGGCAATTATGGTGACGGTTATGGCGTTCAATCTATTGGGAGAGGGACTGAAAGATGCGCTGGAGAGATGAAGCTGAGAAAATGCTTTTAAATAGTAGGCAACAAGATGTCGTCCTAAGCGTAAAGAACCTTAAGGTGGAATTTAGGCTGCCTGGGAATGTCATTCAGGCGGTGAATGGAATTAGTTTTGAGGTGCGCCGTGGCAGAATTACAGCGCTGGTGGGAGAAAGCGGTTGCGGTAAATCCGTTACGGCCATGTCCATTATGGGCTTGCTGGAGTGCAAGGGAAGCATTATCGATGGTGAGATATTGGTAAGTGGACAGGACGTCCGCGGGTTATCCGCAAAACAACGGCACAGCTATTGCGGTGTTCAGGTGGGCGTTGTTTTTCAAGATCCCGTAAACTCGTTGGATCCCCTTTTCTCAATCGGTGATCTTGTCTCAGAAACAATACGCGCGCACCGCAACATAACCAGACGTGAAGCAAGGGCACAGTCTGTGGAACTGCTTAGACGTATGCACTTGCCCGATCCCGAGGGGATAATGAATAAATATCCTTTTCAATTGAGTGGTGGCATGTGCCAAAGGGTCATGATTGCGATTGCCATGGCAATGCACCCCCCGTTGTTAATCGCGGATGAACCGACAACGGCACTCGATGTGACTATCCAGGCGCAGATTTTAGACCAGATTTGCACCATGAGCAGAGAGACTCAGACAGGCGTTTTATTCATAACACACGATCTGGGTGTAGTAGCGGAAATTGCAGATGACATCTATATCATGAAAGAGGGTATGATTGTGGAGGCGGGTACTGTGTTGGATGTGTTCCATTGCGCGCAGCACGATTATACCAAACAGCTTTTGAATGCAATTTTGTAGAGTGTGAAGGTGTACCGTGACGATTTTATTAGAAACTACCGGATTAAGCAAATGCTTTTATACCTCGAAAGCATTTTGGGGCAAAAAAACACCGCTCTATGCCGTGGATGGTGTGGATTTGAGCCTTGAAAAGGGACAATCACTAGGGTTGATTGGAGAGAGCGGTTGTGGCAAAAGCACACTGGGTAAGCTGGTAACGGGCTTGGAAACACCGACCAGCGGAAGCATCTGCTTTGATGGGCAGGAGATATCCAATTTGAGATTTAATCAAATGCAGCCGATTCGGCGGAATATTCAAATGATTTTTCAAAACAGCTCGTCGATTTTCGACCCTCATTACACCATCGGTGCGACAATCTGCGAGACCATCCGAAATTATCAAAAGTTACCCGCCAAACAGTATTTGCAGCAAGCTGAGGAGATTCTGACGAAGGTGGGCTTGGATGGTTCATACATTCATCGCTATCCCTATGAACTGAGCGGAGGGCAACGGCAGCGTGCCAACATCGCACGGGCGTTGGTGCTGCACCCAAGCTTTGTGGTGTGTGATGAACCAGTTTCCAGCCTAGATTTTTCAATTCGAAGACAAATTTTAGATCTGCTCAATGAGTTGAGGGAAAGCTTTGGATTGACATATTTGTTTATCTCTCATGATCTTTCTACGGTCAAGTATGTGTGCAGTCAGATTGCGATTATGTATCTTGGCAAAGTGGTGGAATGGATTCAAACCACTGACCATTTCGAACAACGGATTTGCCATCCTTATACGAGTGCCTTGTTCGATTCTATTCCAGTAACAGACCCGAGCAAGCGGAAAAGCCGGAGAAACAGTCTCAATGGAGAGGCGTCGCTGCAGACGGCATACAGCCGGGGATGCCGGTTTTTTGAACGCTGTATGCATAGCAAGGAACGCTGCCGGGCTAAAGAACCGAAGCTTATACAAGTGGAAGAAGGGCATTGGGTGGCTTGCCACAGAATGCTTGGAATACATTGATAACCAGTTTAATTTCGGGTAAAGACCTGATTAAATTATATTCTTTAAGGAGGGGAAATCTGGCAAAGAAAACCGTGGGTAAGCAATTAAAGTATGAGCAAAGATGGAAAGGAATGGTTATAACAATGAAAAACACGAAGCAGGCAACAAAATTCTGCGCAATAATCATGGTCATGATGATGATTATGATGACTGGATGCACAGCTCAAAGCACCGCATCGAAGGCGAAATCTACAACCACGTCAAAACAGGCCACGAGTGAAAAAAATGTTACGGTTGCAATTTCCGGCGGCAGCACTCTCTTGAATCTAGACACTACTATTGCAAAAGGAGATATGTTGCCGTATGAGCTGATGTATGAGCCACTGGTCAAGTACGGCAAAGATGGGGCGTTCGAACCAGCGTTGGCAGAAAAATGGGAAATTAGCGAATCCGGCAAGGAATATACATTCCATCTTCGCAAGGACGTGAAGTTCTCCGATGGAACGAATTTCAATGCGGATTCCGTTTTGTTTAACGTGGGTCGCTGGGTAGGAAAGTCTGCAACAGCTTCGCTCAGCGTAGTCAACGAAATGGCCAATATTGAGAAAATCGATGACCACACCGTAAAAATGAGCTTTAAAAAGAGCTATTATCCCTTCTTGACCGAGCTGAGCTATCCGCGTCCCTGCCGAATGTTGGGTGCAAATTCAGTAGCAACGAGCGGCGATGTTAAAGCGGATTTTGTCAAGCCGATTGGTACGGGTCCTTGGATGCTTGAAAGATGCGTTGACGATGTAGAGATGGTCTTCGTTCCAAACCCCCATTACTATGGTGAAAAGCCAAAGATAGGCAAGCTTGTTTTAAAGCTTATATCGGATCCTCAGTCCCGAGTAATGGCACTTCAAAGCGGCGAGGTTGATTTTTCGATGGCTGACCTGCCTATGGAAAGCTTATCGGTTCTCAAAACAGATTCTAAATTGAAGACACTTGAGCGGGAAGGGACAAAGAGCTACCATTTGATGTTTAATTATGACAATCCCTTGTTGATGGATTTGAACGTGCGTCAGGCTGTGAACTATGCTATTGATAAACAGAGTATTGTCAATAATCTGTTCGATGGCTTAGTTAAACCTGCCAAAGGAATCCTGCCTAGCACAGTGCCCTACGTAAACGATGAAAACAACAAAAGCTATGATTACAACCTTGACAAAGCCAAGAAACTGCTTGCAGTGTCCGGTTATTCCGATTCTGATGGCGACGGTATTGTGGAAAAGGATGGAAAGCCTTTGCGCTTAAGCCTTGTTTTCCAAAACAGCGAATATCCTGAATGGAAGGTTCTTTGTGAAATGATTCAGTCTGAACTAAAGAAAGCGGGCATTGACATTGATCTTCAGCTTCGCGAAAAAAATGCGTATTATGATGCGATTTGGAAGAATCGGAACTATGACTTGGTTATCTATCGTACCTATGAAGACTCTTGGAATCCGCATGGTTTTTTGATGAGCCTTTATTACAAGCCTAAAAATGGGGCCACTGTAGGTTGGTACGATAAAACGCTCAATGGCTACCTCGATGAGGTTCTTGCAACAACCGATGAAACACAGCGTCAGCAGAAGTATAACCAGATTTTCAACCGGATGTATGAGCAGGCCGTCTGCGTACCGCTTTATTATCCGACGAAATTCTACGTCTTTAACGCCCGTTTGACCAATATTGAAAAGGCACCTACAGCTTATGAGGGGATCGAGTGGGATCGCCTGGACGTCACGAAATAAACCATTAAAATCTACTGAAAACTGGGCACGTTGGGGCTTGAACTAAACTCCGACGTGCCCAAATTAAAAGAATTTAAAGGAGAAAAGCAATGTGTATGAGCAAATAGAACAGCTCTGGACGGAGGATGCAATGGGCTACGATAATCTTGTAAAACGTCAGCTGGCCAATGTTAAAGACGTGAGACATTGGCAAACCGAGCTTAAAGCAGTGTTGGGCGACAAGTCGAGCTTAAATGTACTGGACGTAGGGTGTGGGCCGGGGTTTTTTACCATTATGCTTTCACGCTTAGGTCATCATGTAATATCCATCGATGGCGCAGAAGGAATGGTGAAATGCGCCGGACGTAATTTTGCAGCAGAGGGAATCGATGTCAACCTGTACTGTGGCGATGCCGTTGCTCTGAACAAAGAAAAGCAGAACTCTCTCGATGCGATTGTCTCCCGCGATGTTGTCTGGACACTGTACGATCCGCGCAAGGCCTATGAACGCTGGATGGAAGTGCTCAAACCCGGTGGCCTAGTGGTTGTTTATGATGGAAACTATAGAAGAGATGTGCATTCTTATAAAACTTCTATTTGGAAAGCAATGTCTAATATAGTGATATTTTTTACCGAATGGCGAATTCCAAAAAAAGCGGAGCATCATGATAAGGACATTTTTACAGAGCTTCCGTCGGTGACAGTGGAACGTCCTGCAATGGATCGCGACATTCTCGAACAACTTGGGTATGAGATCGTTACGATCGAGGATGATTCCTATCGCAACAGCTTCAAGAAAATGGAGTACTGGAAATATGGATATCAAGGCAAAAAGTTTAAAATCGTAGCGCGAAAGCCAAAATTGTAAGGACGCACGATCATAGGTATTATTTACCTATGATCGTGCGTCCTATTTAAATGGATGTTATTTATGGATTAAATTTTGTCAATAATAATTGACAAAATTCGCTCTTCTACACTTGGGATTTCACTCTAAACGTTATACTGCGAGGCAACAAGTTCTATATAGATTCCTTCTTTACCTATCAATTCATCATGACTCCCTGACTGAACGACATGCCCCTTACTAAGGACCACTAGCTTGTCCGCAGAGAGAATGGTGGACAGACGGTGGGCGATGATTATAGTTGTGCGGTTTTTCATAAGACGTTCCAAGGCTACTTGAATAGCGCTTTCGCTTGCTGCATCGACACTGGAGGTTGCTTCATCAAGAACAGAGGAAGACCCCCTTGTAGGGTCAGACCTCCATGGCCTTGTTTTTCAGTATTTACTCAAGTAGGCAAGCTCCAATATGCTGTCTTGAGTTATCTGAAAAGTACCATTCTCCAATACTTTGATATTTTCCTGTATTTAAACCTGATTTTATTGTAAAACGTTCAGTTTTACTTAAACAGCTTTGAATATTCTCTTGAACCGTGGACAATGTGATAAACATAAACGGTATTGCCTATCAGTCTGTAAAAGCAAACATACTTGCCGCATACAAGCATTCTGTACTCTTGCAGTCTCAGTTCCTCGTCAGGAATGT
Source organism: Desulfosporosinus sp. BICA1-9 (assembly GCF_000802135.1). Taxonomy (NCBI): domain Bacteria; kingdom Bacillati; phylum Bacillota; class Clostridia; order Eubacteriales; family Desulfitobacteriaceae; genus Desulfosporosinus; species Desulfosporosinus sp. BICA1-9. Next base: position 19,386 of record NZ_JUEE01000213.1, on the reverse strand, counting down.
AGGGACAGGATAACGGATACTGTTCAAGACGTTCAAGAGAGGAAAAAATCTTATCGGTTATATTTCTTGCTGAATTTACGCCGACTGCATGAAGATGATATTCTGCAATTTCATCAAGCTCCGCCCAGGCAGGCGACAAAATCTCTATTTTAATCTTTTGCATTGTACTTTTCCTCAAGCCGTTTCTTTGCATCGCTCAAAGAAACGGAAGGCTCTCCGGACAGCCTTGATTGCTCCGCAATCATTAATTTGGAACGTAACCTTAGAATTTGTTCTCTTTTTTCGAAAGCCTCAATGCTCATGACAACAAGATCTCCCTCTCCGTTTTTTGTGATGTAAATCGGCTCATCCACCTCATGGGCGAGTGAAGAAATTACGCCGTAATCATTTCTAAGTGTTGTAGAAGATTTAATAATCATAAATGACACCTCTCAAAGTATATTATTCTGCTATTATTATACGATAATTCTTGTTAATTATCACCCTATGCAGATAATATATTTGCCAGTTCTGGTGATAGCAATCAAGGTTGTGTGGTAATTAAGTAAAACGAATATTATTTTGAAATAACAAACTAAGCAGGTATTTAGGAATGGTTTGTAGAATTAAGTGAAAAATAATATTGTAAAGCAGAACCATGAAGGTGTTTGCAAAGACCATGGAGGTTTGACTCATTAGAGTCGACTTTATGGTCTTTATTTATTTTTAGGGGGCAGTAATTTATGATGTAAAAACGCATTGAGGCTTGTCCGACATCTGAAAAAAAAATTAGAGAAATGGAGAGAAAAGCGATGCAAATGCAAAATCGGATTAAAAGCTACTGGGAGGGAGAAGCTTCCCGCTACAGTGAAGGAATATGGAAGGAGATGAATAGCTTCAAGAAACAAGCATGGGTAAATTTGATTGATGAGTATAGACCTGCAGGAAGTTCGTTGAAGGTGCTGGATATTGGCACTGGCCCAGGATTTTTTGCCATGCTTACAGCTGAGATGGGACATAAAGTGACTGCCACCGATTGCACACAAAACATGCTGAATGAAGCGCAAAACAACCTCCGGCAAATAGGTGTGGCGGCCGAATTATTTTTAATGGATTCGCATGCTCTTTCTTTTGCAGATAATTCTTTCGATCTGATTCTATGCAGAAATCTGACTTGGACTCTTTGCGACCCGCAAGCGGCCTATCGGGAATGGTATCGGGTTCTAAAGCGGGGTGGACGATTGTTGGTTTTCGATGCTAATTGGAACTTACGATTAAACGACCCTGAAAGACAGGCGAAATATCTGGAAGACATGGCAGAGGCTGAACGGAGGGGTATTCATCGTAAAGGACATGTAGATCCTGAGGAAGGAGACAGGATAGCGAAAGAGCTCTATCTGAGTACCCGCCTTCGTCCTCATTGGGATGTCGGAGCACTGATCGACGTTGGGTTCAAGGAAATATTTATCAATACGGATATTACTGACCGCATTTGGGATGAAGAAGACAAGGTTGTTTATAAGTCGACCCCGATGTTCCTAGTAGGTGGAGAAAAATTACAAAAATTAACATATTGTGAGCATGCTTGAAGGCGAACACCTTCCCCGTATATATTGAGAAGGAATGAGGAGGGTATGATGCGGATAGCAGTTATTGATGGACAGGGCGGAGGCATTGGCAAACATATTGTAGAGCAGTTACGCAAACGAATCCCCGAACTGGATATCCTTGCGCTGGGAACGAATGCACTTGCTACCGGAGCAATGTTGCGCGCCGGGGCCACAGAAGGAGCTTCAGGGGAGTCCGCGATTTGTTATAATGTAGACCGGGTAGACATTATTGTAGGATCGATTGCGGTTATGATGGTCTATGGTTTGTTGGGGGAAATAACTTCTACAATGGCTACGGCTATTTCTGCTAGTAAAGCAGCCAAATTATTTCTTCCGATACAACGTGGAAACATTCTACTCGTGGGAGTCCCCCGTAGCCCTCTGCCCCACCAGATTGAAGCCCTGGTGAACGAAGTGGAGGAACGACTTAAGGTTAACCCTTCATGATTTATTAAACGTATGGTCATTCCTATGATTGCGGTCATGCACGATCTTAATTTGGCATTGCGCTTTTCAGATAAATATATTTTACAAGAGGAACTGTTTAACAGGAATTTGCGAACAATTGTCGAATACTATAAAAAATAATATTGCAGAGCAAGACCATGAAGGTGTTTGCAAAGACCATGGAGGTTTGACTCGTTAGAGTCAACTTCGTGGTTTTTTTTATTTGTTAGGGGGGAGCGCCTACCCGGCAATCAAATTAGGGTATGATTTTTTTAGCATACCGTCAAATGACAGCTATTCCAAATTGTTATTTGCTGGATATCGTTTTTTACTTGCTGGCCTAATTTTAATGATGATACAGAAGGTTATGGGAAAAAAAGTAATGCCTAAATTGTTATCAGATTTTAAGGGCTTTACTCTTTTAGGATTTGTGCATACGCTTCTGCAATATGTTTTTCTTTATATCGGTATGGCCAATACTACCGGGGTGAAGAGCTCTATACTCGGTTCGGTAGGGGTTTTTATAAGCGTTATCCTTGCCCACGTTATTTATAAGAATGATAAGCTGTCCTTAAATAGAATGGTAGGCTGCATTGCATGTGTAGGCATCTGGATTGTTAACCGTAAATGAACACGATTATTTACATGAATGGAGGATAATGAATTATGGAAGAGCTTTTAGAAAAGGTAGAACAGTATTGGGATAAGAGGTCAGACGGTTATTGCCAAATAAACTTAGAAGAGCTAGACAGCTATAAAAGAGACGCCTGGACAGATCTAATCAATGAGTATGCTCCAAAAGTATCAGGAAGAAAGTTAAAGGTCTTAGATATCGGTACAGGTCCCGGTTTTTTTGCGATACTAATGGCCAGTTGCGGATATGAGGTTTCCGCTGTTGATTATACAGAGGCGATGCTCAAAAAAGCGAAAAATAATGCTAGCAACTATAAAAATAGTATTACTTTTAGAAGGATGGATGCCCATAAGCTGGATTTTGAAGATAACACATTTGACTTAATAGTGACTCGCAATCTTACCTGGAATCTTGAAAAGCCTGATCAAGCTTATAGAGAATGGTATAGAGTATTGGCACGTGGTGGCAAATTACTAAATTTTGATGCTAACTGGTATTTGTATTTACATGATGCTCAAAAGAGAAAAGAATATGAGCAGGACAGATTGAATTCAAAGGTAAGAGGTATGAAAGATCATTATACCAGCACAAATACGAAAGTGATGGAAGAAATAGCAAGAAATCTGCCCTTGAGTAAGGAGCATAGGCCTGAATGGGACACAAAAGAACTGCTTACAATTGGTTTTAAAAAGATAATGCTGGAAGTGGAAATCGGAAATAGGGTGTGGGATGAAGAAGAAAAAGTAAATTATGGATCGACACCTATGTTTATGATTGGAGCAGAGAAATAATTTCACCTACCACTACCATCTGCTATGAAAATGTTCAGGCTTTAAGGAGCTCGTTGAGGGGAGCAAGAAACAAGTTGCGGAAGTACATCATGAAAAGGTTACTGCAGTTGATTCCAGTTTTATTGGGAATTACATTCTTAACATTTACATTGACCTATCTTTCCCCGGGTGACCCAGCAGAGCTTATGCTTAATGCCACAGGGGTGACGCCAACTCCGCAACTTGTAGAACAGGTGAGAGAGGGAATGGGGCTGAATAAGCCGTTTCTAACTCGCTATTGTGAGTGGTTAACGGGTGTAATACAAGGCGACTTTGGCGTCTCGTATCAATATGGCAGACCTGTATCCGATGTAATAATATCAAGGTTGCCAGCTACTCTTAAGCTTGCCGGGACATCACTGTTACTGATGATGATCATCGTACTGCCGCTGGGCATTATATCAGCGCTGTACATGAATAAGGCCTTAGATTACATCATTAGAATACTGTCCTTTGTAGGAATATCAATGCCGAGCTTTTGGCTGGGCCTGTTGTTAATGTATATATTTTCGGTTAAGCTCAAAATTTTACCGATCATGGGAAACTCAGACTGGACAAGCATCCTATTACCAACGGTCACTCTGGCGATGGCAATGGCCTCAAAATATACCAGACAGCTGAGGGCCGCTATCCTGGAAGAAATAGGTCAGGATTATGTCATTGGTGCTAAAGCCAGAGGCCTTAAAGATAGATCCATATTATTAAAGCATATCCTACAGAAATCATTAATACCAATTGTCACTTTATTAGGCTTATCTGTAGGTTCATTATTGGGAGGGGCTGCCATAGTTGAAACAATTTTTGTTTGGCCAGGCGTGGGTAAATTGGCGGTTGAGGCTATATTTAGCAGGGATTATCCCCTGATCCAGGGCTATGTCGTTTGGATGGCGGTCATCTATGTAGTAGTTAATATGCTGGTGGATATTTCCTATCAACTGTTAGATCCCCGTATCCATTGGGAAAAGGGGGGGTGATGTGGAAGAGCTTATTGCAGTTCTAAGAAAAAATAAATCATTTGTTTTTTTCTCGGCCTTAGCACTGTTACTGGTGGTCATCAGTGTGTTTGCGCCATACCTAGCGCCTAAAGACCCTCTTAAAAGCAATCTGGCCCATGCGCTGCAAGGTCGAAGTGCTGAGTTTCCACTCGGAACGGATCAGCTGGGCAGATGCCTACTGTCAAGACTATTATATGGTGCACGAACTTCTTTAAAAATGACCTTTTGTTTGGTTGGCATTGTACTCGTAGTTGGTACGGCAATCGGTACAGTGGCAGGATATTTGGGCAGAAGAGTCGATACCATCATTATGAGAATTTCTGATATTTTTCTGGCATTTCCTGGCCTGGTTTTTGCGATTGCCATTGCCGGAGTGCTGGGAGCCAGCTTGATGAATGTTGTGATAGCACTGGCTGCAGTGAGCTGGACTAAATACACTCGGGTAAGTCGGAGCTTAGTCATGGCTGTCCGAGAAAAAGATTATATCCAGGCGGCTAAAATGGGAGGCGCTAAACAGTATCAAATCATTCTTAAGTATATCTTGCCCAATATAATACCAGCGCTTATTGTAATGGCGGCGATGGACATAGGCGTTATGATGCTTGAAATATCAGCTCTTTCATTTTTGGGTCTGGGAGCTCAGCCACCGAAGCAGTAGAGGGCCTTGTCACAGCAGCTGTGGTAACGTATATTTGGAACTCACGGCCGGAAATTATTGCGAGAGCCGCCTCGGGAGAAGCTATAGGCAATGTATCCATAAAAAGGGTTGTTGCAGGACTCGTCATAGTTGCGGTGATGACAGGAGTCGGGTTATCCTGGTTTGCTTCTTCCAATCCTGATGGCTTGGAATGGGCCATGATCAAGACTGCTGGTACAGCCGAACTGGAGGCACCTGATGGCCTACATCAGCAACTGTCTGACCTACAGGCGAAAACATCCTTTTTGCCGGATTATTCCTTTAAGGCACCAAAAAATGAAATGGAACAAAGTGCTGGAGAAGCCGAAGAAGCGTGGCCTGCCGTAAGTGGTGGAACGAGTACAGCGGGATTAGTCGGTGGCGGGATGACGCTTGCCTTAGCCGGCCTTGTAGGTGCAGGCATCAGTTTGCTGAAGCGAAGAAAAATTAGAGCAAATTCGTAAATTCTTCGTTTAGTTAGGCAGCCAGCCTTGTTCTAAGAGATATTTTTAAGTTATATTTTATACTTATAGATTTGGATTGTTGATATGGCAAACATCATGAATTCATTGTACAATATGCGGCTGCTTGATGATCTGGCCCGGCAGGAAACCGTGATACGCAAGCTACACCCTCTCATAAAATTTTTAACCACAGTTAGTTTTTTAACTGTGGTTGTATCCTTTGGAAGATATGAGATCTGCGGATTGCTGCCGTTGTTCTTATACCCGGTGATGGTCTTTACTTTGGCTGAACTTCCAATTAAACCGATTCTTTTAAGGATTTTACTTGTTTCACCGTTTATTATTGGAATAGGTATCCTAAACCCATTCTTCGACCATCAAATCTATTTGCTGGGTGGAAGAGAAATCTCAAGAGGCTGGATTACCTTCCTTTCTATTTTGATCAAGAGCGGATTAACAGTCACCGCCGCCCTGCTTCTTATTGCTACTACGGGAATGGACCGGCTGGCAGGGGCCTTGAGGATGTTGAAAATCCCGCGTATATTTGTGCTTCAACTGCTCTTGACCTATCGATATATCTCTGTGCTGATGGAGGAGGTAGCTCGGACTTTAAGAGCATATTCACTAAGAGCTCCGGAACAGAAAGGGGTTCATCGAAGTGCTTGGGGATCATTGGCAGGGCAACTAATCCTTCGCACGTTTGACAGAGCCCAGCGTATTTACGAAGCCATGTGTTTAAGAGGGTTTGCAGGGGAGTACCATACAGGGGACTCTAGAGAAATTAGAGTCTGGGATTTGGCTTATTTGGCAGGATGGGTGTTTTTCTTTGCGGTAGCGAGGATTTACAATATTCCGATGTTAATAGGTTCAGTGATAACGGGAGTGATAGGATGAGTCATCATAAACTTGAGGCTAAGGATTTGCATTATAGTTATCCGGATGGGCATAAAGCGGTCAATGGAATGTCCTTTTGTATCTATCATGGGGAGTCAGTGGGAATCATAGGGGCGAACGGGGCAGGAAAATCGACGCTGCTGATGTTGCTCATGGGAGTTTTTGTCTATGATGATGTAGCCTTTGGGCCGCGTAATTATAAGCTTGACGAAAAGGAAGTCGAAAAGCGAGTCCTTCAGGCTTTGGAGTTGGTTGGAATCCTTCATTTAAAAGATCGCGCACCTTTCAAGTTATCAGGCGGAGAAAAGCGAGCAGCGGCTATTGCTTCGGTGCTTTCAATGCAACCAGACATTTTGGTGATGGATGAACCCACAGCTGCTCTGGACCCGAAATCAAGGCGGAGGGTCATGGAACTGCTGACGAGCTTTAAACACACAAAAATTATTACAAGTCACGATTTAGATATGATCTTCGAGATGTGTGATCGGACCATCGTGATCAAAAACGGAGAGATTGCAGCAGATGGGGTAACCTCTGAAATTCTAGTCAATGCAGACTTGATGGATAAGTGTGGGCTTGAGGTACCATTGGCCATGCAGAACTGTCCTGTCTGCAGGACTAAGAAGATTTAGACGTGTCGTGGCGGGGTGTCGTGGGGACGGTCCTTTTGACACAAAAGGACCGCCCCACACGACATTTGTTCGTTGGATTGCACTACATATACTACAGATTCTGCATTTACATTTAGAGAGGGTATTTCTGCTAAATTAGGTAAAAACAAAAAGGACTAAAGAAGACAAAATAATTTACATGTTTTGTGGCTTTAATGGGGATTTTATATGAGAGTTAAGAAATGAATTAGCGGAGGTGCTTTTGTAAATGCCAATGATTAGTTTTGATGGACCTGCCCTGACCATTGATCAAAAGAGGAGCTTAATTCATGGAATGAGCCAAGCAGCTTCTCAAGCTTTAGGTATTCCGATGGCAGCGTTTACTGTCACCCTGGATGAGCACGAATATAGTAACATGGGTATTGGCGGCGAAGTGTTGACGGAAACTGTTTATTGGGATAAGTATAAAGCACTTAAGGATTAACATTATTAAATTATATCAATGAATGGAGCGGCCCCGTTGGGGTCGCTTTTTAATATGCCATAATATGCCATAATATGCGAACATGTAAGAGGTTTAATATTTAAAAGCGTGTAAAGGCAATGTAAGGGCACGTGTAAGATCAAGAGTGACGGCCCTTCAAAATTGTATCAAAAGGACCGTCCCCGTTACACGAAGACTAAGTAAATTAAGTTAAATTATATGATATACATAATACCACAATATATCCAAATAATAGAGGTAGAATGTTTCTTAAAAGGTGAATTATGTCTATTAAAAAATTATTAACAAAAATTAAAGCATTGAGTTCTGAGACCAGCAAGGAACAGAAAGAAGCTTCCTCCGGAAACCCTCAGTTATCAAAGAACATTGATGTAAACCTGAAATCCATTCAAGATCTTTTTGCTGGAACCAGCGATCTTATCACTAGGGAGTTCAAGCTAGGCAGTGAGCAGCAAGTAAAAGCCTTTGTGGTCATGATCTCAGGCCTTGTCAATGAGGCATCAGTTAATGAAAACTTCATGAAGCCTCTGATGTTCATTCGTAAAGATTTTAATAAAGATAATGCATTTACGCTTATTAAGGAATCGGTACTCTCGGTAGCTAATCTAAAAGAATCCCGCACTTTGGAGGAGACCATCGATAGCATTTTGTCTGGGGATAGTGTGCTATTCATTGAGGGGTCGGATATAGCGCTTATTGCCTCTATTCGTGGTTGGGAAGCCCGGGGAGTGGATGAGCCGAAAACCGATGCAGTTGTAAGGGGGCCACGGGAAGGCTTTGTTGAAAGCTTGGGCACAAATATGGCTCTCTTGCGCAGAAAAATCAAAAATCCAAATTTTAAATTTGAACCAATGAAAATTGGGAAACAAACCAAAACAGATATCTGTGTTGCTTATATTAAAGGTATTGCCAATGAAAAAATAGTCCAGGAAGTAAAAACCCGCCTTAATAGAATTGAGACAGACTCTATCTTGGAATCGGGCTATATCGAAGCATTTATCGAAGACCCCCCATTTTCTATCTTCCCAACAGTAGGAAACAGTGAAAAGCCCGATATCGTAAGTGCCAAATTATTAGAGGGAAGAGTGGCAATTCTAGTTGATGGAACACCTTTTGCTTTAACTGTTCCCTACTTATTCATCGAGGCCTTTCAAGCCAGCGAGGACTATTATTCTCGGCCATATTACGCAAGTTTAATTAGAATCTTTCGTTGGCTGGCCTTTTTCCTATCTACTTTCACACCTGGGCTATTTGTTGCAATTACAACCTTTCACCAGGAATTATTGCCTCCGGCCTTGCTGATAAGTATCGCCGCCGCCCAGGAAGGTACTCCTTTTCCAGCCATGGTAGAAGCTTTATTGATGCAAGTTATCTATGAAATAATGAGGGAAGCCGGAGTACGTTTGCCCAGGCCGATCGGGCCGGCAATAAGTATCGTAGGGGCCCTTGTCATTGGGGAAGCTGCAGTTAATGCTGGGCTGGTTGGTGCTCCTATGGTCGTTATAGTTGGCCTTACTGCGATCTCTTCTTTTGTAACTCCAGCTCTAGCCGATATAAATGCCCTGTCCAGATTCATCCTGATCTTTCTGGGAGGATTTGCCGGCTTATATGGCATTATGTTAGGTTTTATCGGTTTCATCACTCACCAATGCGCTCTTCGCTCTTTGGGAGTCCCCTACATGTCCCCTCTTGCACCGACAACCTTTTCTGACCTGAAAGATGTGTTTATCAGAGCTCCCTGGTGGGCCATGTTTACAAGGCCCCGCGTTCTAGGAGGGAACAACCCCACGAGACAAAAACCTTCCCTCATGCCAAAACCGCCTGAAGAAGGTTCCAAAAACTAGAGTCTATTTAACCATAGACAAATAGAAAGGTAGACCACCTGAATGTTAGAAGAAGGTAAAATCTCTTATAAACAATTGATTCTGCTTATTGTCATAAGCAGAATCTCTATTAACCTTACTTATAATCCGCACTTTACAGCTCCGCCGGAAAACCAGGATGTATGGCTGTCAGAACTCTTAAGCTTTCCTATTACATTATTCCTTTCTGTTCCTATTTATCTGCTCTGGAAGAAATTCCCGGACCAGACAATTATCCAGTACACCCAGACCGTGGCCGGCAAAGCCGGTAAATTGATAGGAATCCTTTATGTCTGGTTTTTTATTCATTTCTCAGCATTATCTTTAACTCAGTTTGGCAGCTTCCTTTCAACAGCTGTCATGCCCGAAACTCCTATCCTTTTTTTCGCGGTTTCTCTAATACTTTTATGTACCTACGCCGCCCGAAGTGGGATTGAAGTTATCAGCCGTGTGTCTGAATTTTGTGTACCCATTTTCTTAATTGGAATTATGACAATTGTTTTGTTTCTAACTAAAGATATGAACCTTAAAGCCCTAACCCCCATCTTGGAAAAGGGTACCCTGCCCGTACTTCAAGGTGGATTTACCATAGCAGCTAGATCGGTCGAAACGTTAGGGCTAGCTATGCTTTTGCCCTATTTAAACGACCGGAAAAAAGTAAAAACAATATTTCTGTTAAGTTTCGCCTTAATATCCTTGTTTTTTGTAATAATAACTATCTCAATAATAACTGCTTACGGATTTGAAGAAGCTAAAACCCGCACATTTCCCTTTTTTTCTGCAATTAAAATTATAAGTGTTGGTGATTTCTTAGAACGTATAGAATCAGTCCATATGGCGATTTGGACAATGGGTGTGTTTATCAAAGTATCATTATATTTTTATTTGGCTGTTCTGGGCCTAGGCCAGCTGTTTAATTTAAAAGACTATAAACCACTTGTTTTTCCAATAGGCACGGTAATTATCCCGTTAAGTATCTTGATAACACCCAGCATTGTCGAATTAAGGGAGTTTACTTCCTATAAGATCTATACCTGGTACGCCTTATTTTTTACCTTGTTCATTCCATCCCTTCTTCTTCTAACAGCTGTCATCAGGAAAAAAGGAGAAATGCAGAAATGAAGAGGCGGATTCTCATCCTTATAACTTCAATCTTACTCCTAGCTATGCTTACAGGCTGTTGGAACAGAAGAGAATTAACTGCTTTGTCTATTGTTCAAGCAATGGGTATTGACAGGACAGAAAATAATGAAATCAGCCTTACCTTTCAGCTTCTTTTACCTGGTGAGCTTAAAGTGAAGGGAGGGGGAGGAAAAGGGGTGTCGATAGTTACAAGTACAGGGGAAACCTTATTTGACGCTCTTAGAAATGCGGCCTTGGAATCGGATAGAAAGTTATATGGTGGTCACATCAAGGTTGTTGTGATTGGAGAAGAAGCTGCTAAAGCGGGAATTATCCCTCTACTTGACTTTGCAAGGCGGGATCATGAGTGGCGAGAACTTCCCTACTTTTTTATAGCCAGAGGAGGCACAGCCAAAGATATCATCAAGGGTGAACATGAACAGGAAAAGATTCCGGCAAAAGCAATGGAGAGCTTAGCCAAAGCGACTAAAGCCACATCCAAGCTGCCGAAAGTAAACTTACATGAAGTTCTTAAAACCCTGTCCAGTAAAACTACGGATATGATTGCTCCAGGTATTCAAGTTATAGAAAAGAAAATTGATAATAAAACAAAAAAAATAATTGAACTAGATGAAACAGCCATATTTAAAAAGGATAAGCTTGTCGGGTGGTTTGATTGGACAGAAACACGCGGACTTCTTTGGATTTTAGGGGAAGTCAAAAGCGGTATTATCGTAGTGGAATCACCTAAGGATGAGAAAAAGAAGGTTAGCCTGGAGATTCTCCGGGCGTCCAGTAAGGTTAAGCCTGAGATAACTGATGGCAAGCTGATGATTACTGTTGAAGTAAAAGAAGAAGGAAATCTTGGCGAACAAATGTCTCAAGTATACTTAACTAAGCCCGATACCTTTAAGGAACTAGAAGAAAAACAGGCTGCCGCTATCGAGGATGAAATCAATTCCGCCCTGCGTAAAGCCCAAGCATGGGGAGTTGATATATTCCAGTTTGGTGAGGCATTCCACCGTAAATTCCCTAAGGAATGGCCGGAACTTAAAGAGAACTGGGATGAGGAATTTAAAAAGTTAGAGGTTACAGTAGAAGTAGACGCAAACCTTCGCGGGGTCGGCATCAGTACTGCCCCTGCCATAGCAGCAGAAGAAGAGTAAAGGAGAAACGAAGGATGAAGGTTTTAGTTTTGATTCTTGTCTTTACCGGTATAGCACTTCTGGAAATCCCAGGGCTTCTTAAGAAAAAGCAATGGGCGGAACTCATCACTTCCTCTGTACTATTAGGTATTGGCTTCCTGCTAAGCTTGCTCCAAACAGTTGGAGTGAAAGTTCCAAATCCGAATAAAGGCATAGAGTTTTTAATCAAGCTAGTGTTTCAATAGGCTCTTTTTTGTTACTTGTTATCACTTTAAGTTTCTGATAATTGTGAGGTTTACACTATGATAGAAGGCGGCCGTATCTCTCCTAAACAGCTTATTCTCCTTGTCTTTATCAATAGGATAATCATTGCCATTACCTACCTCCCGGTCTTGATGGCTCCGCCGGCGAATCAGGATGCTTGGCTGTCAGTCGTGCTGATGGTTCCTATCGAATTGTTACTCTCCGGGCCAGTTTATCTATTAGCGAAGAGGTTTCCAGACCAAACCATTATCCAGTACAGCCAGACTATAGTGGGGAAAGCAGGAAAATTGATAGGGATCCTATATATCTGGCTTTTCATCCATTTTACTGCCATAACTTTATCTTACTTCTGCGAATTTTTTAACACTGCCTCGATGCCGGAAACACCTTTCCTTTTTTTTGCTATTTCTTTAATCATATTTGCTGCTTATGCAGCCCATAGTGGTATTGAAGTAGTGGGACGCATTTCTGAGATTGTTGCACCAATTTTTATGATTGCGATAATGATATTTGCCATATTACTTGTTAAAGAGATGGATCTTAAAGCCCTAACCCCTGTAATGGAAAAAGGATTATTTCCTTCACTTCATGGTGGATTATATGCCTCTACTCTAACGATAGAAATTGTAGGGATTGCCATGCTTCTCCCTTACCTCAATGACCAGCAAAAAGCGAAAGGCGTTTTTATATACAGTTTTCTGTTGATCAGCATCTTTTTTTTATTGATAACAATCACAGTCCTCTCTGTTTATGGAGCACAATTAGCTAAGAATCATACCTTTCCTTTCTTTAGTACAGTCCGGCAAATCAATGTTGCTGATTTTTTAGAACGTCTGGATTCTATTAACATAGCAATTTGGTCAATAGGCATGTATGTAAAGATAGCCTTTTATTACTATTTAACAGCATTTGGGACAGCCCAACTTCTTAACCTCAAAGATTATAAACCGCTTGTTCTTCCGGTCGGCAGTATTATTGTCCCGTTAACTGTATTAATATCACCCAACTATCTCGAAGTGAGGGAGTTTACCTCATACAGAATATTTACATGGTATTCTGTATTTTTCCTTTTAGTTATTCCATCGATCCTCCTTCTAACAGCTATAATTAGAAAAAAAGGAGAAAGACAGGGATGAAAAAGCGACTTCTTATTTGCATGACGATTATTTTACTCCTTTCTATGTTAACAGGCTGTTGGAATAGAAGGGAACTGGGTACTTTGTCTGTCGTTCAAGCTGTAGGTATTGACAGGACAGAAGATGACCAGATCAGCCTTACCCTCCAGATTCTTAAACCTGGTGAGGTTAAGAAGGAGGCAAAAGGCGGGAAATCGGTCTTTATAGTCACAACTAAAGGAAAAACGATTTTTGACGCCATCAGGAATGCTGCAATACAATTAGGCAGAAAGGGATTTTGGGGTCAAACTAAAGTTGTTATAATTGGTGAGGAAGAAGCTAAAGTGGGAATTGCACCCCTGCTGGATATGTATTTCCGTGATCATGAGGTTCGAGAGCAAATGTATATGTTTGTTGCCAGGGGCAAAGCTGCAGATGTTATTGAAGCAGAGCATGAACAGGAGAGGATTCCTTCCAAAGCAATCGAAAACTTAGCCAAAGCGACTTTTGCTACATCTAAGGTTCCAAAAATAAATCTATTAGATCTTATGAAAACCCTGGTAAGCAAAACTAGCGACCCCATTATTCCAGGCATAAAAACAATAGAACAGAAAGAAGATGGTGAAGTAAAAAAACTCCTTAAACTCGATGAGACTGCAATTTTTCAAGAGGATAAGCTTAAAGGATGGTTTGATCATAAAGAAACACGCGGACTTCTCTGGATTTTAGGTAAGGTAAAAAGCGGTATTGTTGTAGTCCAATCACCCCAAGACGAAACAAAGAAAGTAGGTTTGGAGATTATTCGGGCATCCAGCAAGCTTAAGCCTGAGATAACAGACGGCAAGCTGATGGTTACGGTTGAGGTGAAAGAAGAAGGGAATCTTGGCGAGCAAATGTCTCAAGTTGACTTAACCAAGCCTGATACTTTTAAAGAACTGGAAGAAAAACAGGCTGCTGTAATCGAGGAGGAAATCAATACCGCGCTGAGCAAAGCCCAAGCATGGGGAGTTGATATCTTCAAATTTGGTGAGGCATTCCACCGTAAATTCCCTAAGGAATGGCCAGAACTTGAAGAAAACTGGGATGAGGAATTTAAGAAAATAGAGGTTAATGTAATAGTAGATGCCAAACTTCGCAGACTCGGAATTAGTACTAAGCCTGTGAAAGCAGAAGAATAAACTTAATTGGTTCCCACCTCTCTGCAACATATATAATTACAGAAGACAAAATCCAGCAACATTTACCATAGTAAATGTTGTTTTTTATTATCTAATACTTGTTTAACAGCAATGATCACGTACACGGTAAAAATAAAGGCACTTAATGATAGGATTGTACCAAAATAGGAAAATGGCTGTGCCCCACACGTTACACCGTATAACCACAAGTCCAATAGAGACATATCCAAAATCCCTCCTGTCCATGACCTTAGTTAACTGAATATAGAGTAGACATTCATGCCAAGTTTAAACCTAATACTTCTGCTTCAACTGATTAAGACTTTCCGGACTTCCTTGATAACTTCCTCACGTGCCCCTTGTTCAACCATTAAAGAAAAGGCCTACAGCAGAAAACATAGTTAATAAAGCAAGCGGAAAAGGTACCTGAACCTCGAGAATTCTGAATAATAAAAATATATTAGAAAAAGTCGGATCCATTGCCTGCCTAATGTTAATACTTATTTACCTCCGGTAAGGGGAAAGTCCTTGTTGGGCAAGGTCTAACCAACCATCCATATCGAGTGTTGCGCCGAAACTGGTAACGGCTAGGTGAAGCTGGGCTTGGAGCATTTCCTGGCATGGATTCCTGTGTTCAGTTCGTAAACACCCACCTTATCGAATATTCAGAGGGAATGGCCGGCAAGCCGAGTGATTGATTTTTTTAGGAAGGGTTCGGAGGAGAAAATTGGATAACTTGTAAGAGATGGGTGCTGCTAAGGTAATGCAACGAAGAAGCCAATCCCATATCATCGTCGCATGATATGGGATTGGCTTCTTTATACGTATCAGATGTTATAGGGAGTATAAAGCTTTTATCGGCGGATAGTATAAGGCAATTGAAGCTCTTGCCTTCGCTTTTGCTGAGGTAACAAGCGCGAAAGCAGTGTTTTTGTGGAAGCCAAGTTTTCCATAATTTAATTAAACAATTAGAAAGTACAAGTTTTTAGTGGTCTCCCTTTACTTGGCTGAATATTGGATTGAAAAGCTCCGCTTAAGACACCCGATCTCGGCTTAGCTTACTCCAGTTGCACAGGAGTGCTGCCCGGGACATACTTGAATTCCATATCCTTTACGCCTCTCCCCACAAAGAGATGAAGCGTCTCGTCAGGGCACAGATCCCGAATCAGAGGGAATATAGCTCTCTTCCGGGGTAAAGCGGATATCGTCAAACCAGGTAGTATCGAAGAAAGACTTAGCAATGCTCAGGTTACGCTCGGAGTCAGGGATAAAGCTTTGCCGGTAAGCAATAGCATCGGGCAGGTCAAGATTGTACCAGCGGATTGTGCCGTATCCACCCTGGAGAAGGTGGTGTCCAGCCTGGCTCCGATGTTGACGATGGCAGCCAGGGATGAGCTTGGATGTAAGCGCGGATGGCATCACCGATTTTGCAGGCCCGCACCACATAGCAGATTGCCGCTGAACTCCCCAAAAACTTTAGCGATGCTGTCAAAATCATAAGCACAGTTTTAATGATATTGATAGCCTGCCGGTCGCAGAGAATGTCGGGATTTTTTCTCACTGGCGGTAACCCTTCCCCAAAGGGGTAGGAGCATGGTACTCTGAATGCTGTGGGCGTCCAGGGTGGGTTGGGTTTTTATGGTAGAGTCCTTTTTTCTTTTCTAATTAGGGGAGATGTCTCGCTTAAGAGATCCTTTGAGAGCATTTTTTCAGTTGGGGCGTCTTATAGTTTAATCCGCTTCCCTATTGAACATTTTTTTTCACTTGTTTTTGGCTTTTTCATTTTTACCACCCTTTCGGTAACCTTAGGAGAAATATAATTACTTCTAAGGTAATTATATCATTAAATAACTCCTATAGTATATTAATTTACTTCAGGAGTTATACTAATCTGGAAATGTATTTTTTTAGTATTCTTATTGATACAATCAAGCCAAAAGCCAGTGGAGTGTGCAGAGATATGGTTAGAATTAAACTGTCAGAGTTACTTGGAAAACACAAAATGAATCAGAAAACCTTATCCAGTCTAACCGGAATCAGACCTGCAACTCTGTCCAAAATGTATTATGAAGAGACCAAAAGGATCGAAGTCGACCAAATTGATAAAATCTGCGCTGTGTTTCAGTGCAAGATTGAGGATTTAATAGAATATATTCCTGAGGATAAATAAAACCGCTGTTTAGCGGTTTTATTTATCCTATGATTTGTATATTTTGCAACTAAGCAGGAATTTTAAAAAATATATCTAAATTTATAATTAAAATGTAAAGATAAGAAAAGAGATTTGTAATTTTGGTTCTACGATTGAGATGGTCGATTTGAGCAAGATACGTAATGTATCTGAAGATAAATATTTATAATAAGGATCTCAACTTTCGCACCCCGGTTGTGCGAATAAAACGTTGATATAACTGGGTAATTCACTGATTCAATGGTGCAATTGACAAAGTAAACTTTTCCTTATCCCTTGGTTTATTGGCGAGGAGGTCTCCTTTTGTCTTAGGTTTTCTTAAGCCTAATATCTATTTGCCGCCGGATTTTTCTGAAGGGGAAAAAAGCTATATCCTTAAGCATGAGGAAATACATATCCGGCGTTATGATATCTAATTAAACCCTTGGCCTATTTTTTGCTCTGCCTTCACTGGTTCAATCCCCTGGTCTGGCTGAGTTTTATCCTGATGACAAAAGATATGGAAATGTCCTGTGACGAGCAGGTTCTTAAGGAAATGGGCCAGGAAATCAAGCAGGATTACAGCCGCTCTCTTTTATCCCTGGCTCTCAGTCACAGGATGATCGGCGGCAGCCCCCTGGCCTTTGGAGAAAGCAGCGCCAAAAGCCGGATGAAAAATGCCCTGAATTATAAGCAGCCTACTTTTTGGGGAATGCTCGACGGGGCGGCAGGGATCTTGATCCTTTCCTTGGGCTTAATTTCCAATCCCGAAAGCTCTCAATCCGCTTCGGCAAATTTAAATCTTAATTATGCTGCCAAGATTTCGGCGGCCCAGGACCAGCTCATCATCAGAGTTCACGGCCAGGGAGCCTCCTTTATAACGGGGGAAGATTGGAGAAGTAGGATAATAATGGAATTATCGGATGCGATGTGTGTAAGTAATTGATGTGGCAGATATTGGTTATAGCGGTTATAATAGAGTAGAGAGCACAGAAAGGAGATTGATAATATGGCTAACGCATACGTTATTGATAGAAACTCAATTAAGCTTCCAAAGGAGGTTTCAGAAAAGCTGAAATTGAAGGAAGGAATGGAACTAAAGGTTATATCTGACGAAGTGGACGGGGTATTAATATTGAAGGTTGTTGAAGGGAAAAGCAAGGATTTTTCCGGTATTAAAGGGATCGGCAAAGAGATATGGAAAGATGTTGACGCACAGAAATATGTTACTCAGGAGAGAAACGAATGGAATTGAAGAAAGGCTTAAAGCTTTTTATAGATACGGCACCGATAATATATTTTATTGAGGAGCATCCGGTTTACATCGATGAAGTTTCCGATATATTTAACAGAACAGCTGAAGGAACTGTACAGGTGGTTACGTCAGTTATCACCTTGATAGAGGTTCTTGCAAAGCCATATATGCTTGGACAAAATGATATAGTGGACGTTTACAAGGATTTCTTTTCCAATTCAAAGGGATTCTCTGTTATGAGTATTGATACCAGTATCGCAGAATTGACTGCAAAGATAAGGGCAGAATTTGGGTTCAAGGTGCCAGATGCACTTCAATTGGCTATCTTTGAACATAATGATTGTGAGTATTTTGTAACCAATGATAAACAACTTAAGAGTTATGACAAAAATAGGATTTATATATTAGGTGAAAATAGTTGATATTGAAGGTATTATGAATGTTCCTTTAGGCAGCGCCGTCCATGGCGCTGTCCGTGTCTGAGTATGGGGCACGATACGTCGTAGAACAACGTATTCCCAAAATCTGAGAGAACATGAAAGTAGTAACCAGACTTCGGGAGTACGCGGGACGTTATATAAAATCGCGCGCGGGATCATCGCCACATCGTGTGGCGAATTTTAGAAAACATTATTTTTTAGCTTGGAAATTCTGGTGTTTAAGTTAGTTCCCCGGTATTGACAATCGCAGGTTTGCAAACGGTGTCCCTTCCAGAAGAATCGGGAAACTAACTTTGACCGGGTCGCTATTCGTATCTATATGCAGCGGGGAAATGTCTTTAAGTTGGTTATATGATAAAGCTAAATATTCCATTTCAAGATTAGAAAGCGCACTTATATGGAGAAATAAACTCTTGTTATCAAAAGCTGAAAGAAATAAAGGGTTATTTAAAAGATAAAAGTGATAAGGAAAATCAAAATAGAGAGAAATCTAAGTATTGTGAGGAATTGGTTGGGCAAAAAAGGATCAGTTGTAAGTGTTATGTGCAGAACTAGATGACGATTTTGCGAGAAAAACATCTCAGATGCAGGAGCTCAAAAATACTCTGACCTTTTTCAGATTAAGATGCTTAATTCAACCTAAAAACGAAATGATTCAGCAATATAAAATCATTGAAAAATATCTAAAACTGAATATTGACGGCTCCCGCGTTGGCTTGGAGCGTGGCGAGAGCAAAAGCAACTACTTCTGCACGCCCAAGGGTGCGAAAGTGATCGGCTGGGCCGGTGTGGATGGTATCCACTATTGCTTCGTGCGTGGCTTTGGCGAGATGGTGTTTGCCGTCAGCCCGATGAATACACCGGGAAACTATGTGCATCCGGTGGCAAGAGATTTTATGGACTTCCTGCAGCTCCTGCTGGCTTGCGGCGATGCTGCGGTACTGGAGCAGGTATACTGTTGGGATCAGGCGCAGTTTGACGCCTTCCTGCAGGACAATCCTCTCACCGGTGAACAGCAGGCTGTGCTGGATGCCATTCGGGAGAAGCTGTTGCTCGCGCCTATGGAGCAGCCCTTTGCTTATATCAAAGAGCTGCAGGCCGAGTTTGATTACAGTCGCATCAAATATACGGAAGATTACTATGAGTGGGTTCCTGTCGAGCCGAAGATACCCGAATGGAAGGTTTACTTT
>NZ_JUEE01000212.1:0-6208 GCF_000802135.1 Desulfosporosinus sp. BICA1-9 | reverse complement strand
AGATAAAAGGCTCCATAATCTTTTATGGATGAATGCTGGATATCATCAATGGAAAACATCATGGTCGTTGTAGGTATCTCAATAGGAGTTCCTTTTTTAGCCATATCGGCTAGATACTCAGGCTTATAAATCGGATTTCCGGTTACGGGATCGATCTTACCAATAGGGATGCGTTTATTTCTTGGTTTGCCATCGGCATTCCGAAAAGAAACCGACTCGTAAAGGTAAATCTTGTCACCGACCTTTTGTCTTATAATAGAACTCATAGGCACCTTCCTCCTCACATGTAGGTATAAATAATTATACCTACATGTGAGGAGATAAACAATGAATTCTTTCAAAGAATTGCAATAAACAAGCTTAAAAATGCAATATTTATGAACTAAAGCACTACTTTAACTGAAAAACTTGTGTAGGTATAATTTTTTCCGGGAACCAAGGTTTAATGAGATGCGGTAGAAGCACTTTGAATCGTGGGAAAAATGGAAAGACTTCTGAACTCGGATTTGAGGAAGCAGATTTTTATATAAAAGGAGATAAACTAAACATTGCCCAAATGCTGATTTTGAAAAACCTCCCGCTTCGTATGGGGAGGTTTTTTTTATCCTTTTTAGTGATTAATTATAAAAAAATATTACCTTATTCAATCAGTAAAACTGTGTTAATATTGAATATGAAAAAATAACTGAAACAGGCGTTATTACTTTCATATTTCATGTCGTAGAAGAGGAGATACTTAAATTGAAAGATACAAAACTAATTAAAGGCACGCTATTCACCTTAATTGCAGCGGCTGGCTTTGGGGCAGTGGCGCCTGTTGCAAAAATTCTTTACTCCTATGATATCTCACCTATTTTTATGTTAGCCGTTAGGTTTTTCATTGCATCTATTTTTATATGGGGATATATCTTTCTAAAAAGAAAGGAAATTAACTATAGACTTGAAAAAGAGCAATTGTTAATCATGTTTCTAATTGGTGGACTGTTTTATTTCCTCACAACCAGTTTTTATTTCAGTGCCATCAGTTATTTACCGGTATCACTGCATGTGATGATTTTTTATACATACCCGTTCATGATCAATATCTTCTCATATATTTACCTTAAAGAAAAAATGTCAGTAAAACAAATGGTTGCTTTATTTGTGGCTTTCGGAGGTATTTTATTAGTACTTACGGATTTAAACTCAAATATAAAAATGATTGGTATATTATTATCCGTTTTAGCTGCAGTTTGCAATAGTGCATATGTTCTGGCGCTTGGGCTTAAGAAAATTAAAAAGGTAAATTCAATCGTCATTGCAGCATATACAAATACCTTCAGCACATTCACATTTATTACATACGGTTTAATTAAAGGTGAAATAAACTTAAATAGCTTTAAGATCACTACAAATGCTTGGCTGGGAATCGTATTTATTGCATTGGTTGCCACTGTTATTGCAATTATCGCGCTAGCGGCAGGCGTCAAAATGATTGGTGCGGCCAAAGCATCTATCATCAGCACATTTGAACCGATAGAAGGCGTTATATTAAGCATAATCATTTTAGGAGAGCATTTGTTTATCAATCAAATTTTTGGAGCTATCCTTGTTATTGTAGCCATAATCGTGATTAATCTGAGTGACAGGAAAACAAACCCAGTAAAACTAAATTATGATTCCATGAAACAACAGAGCTGAGAGCGGTAAGTGGGGTCAGGCTTGAGATATTCTCTTTTATCATTTTTAACACAGGATAATTAAATAAGGGGGGAGTACTTTGGCGAGAAAACCGCGGTTGGAATACCCTGGTGCCTTGTATCATGTCATGTGCCGTGGCAATAATGGTGAATACTTTATGACAGAAGTAGAAAAGCCTATATACATGGGACTAATCAAAAAATACAAAGAAAGATATGATTTCAAGTTGTATGCTTATTGTATCATGGACAATCACGTTCATTTATTAGTAGAGACCGGAGAAACTCCACTATCAAAAATTATACAGGGGATCCAACAGAGCTTTACACAGCAGTACAACCAAAGGTACAACAGGACAGGTCATGTCTTTCAACAAAGATACAAGGCACTGCTTTGTGATAAAGATAGATATTTGTTGCAAGTTATTAAGTATATTCATTATAATCCGATAGAAGCTGGAGTAAGTAAAGGGTTAGAATATCTGTGGAGTAGTCATGGAAGTTATTTAATCGGTCAAAATGATTCATTAGTAGACGTAAACTTTGTTCTGGGTATACTTTCAGAGAATCGTGCAGCTGCACACAAACAATATAGAGCGTTTATGAATATAAAGCCAGAGAAAAATGAATTGTATATATATGAACCCGATACCGAAGGAGATAACAAAATAAAGATAACAACAAGAAGTGCTATACGGATTGATATTGATACGATTATCGATGTTGTATGTAAAGAAGCTGGTGTTACGAGGGAAGAGGTTACTAGAAGAACCAAAATACAGAAATATTCTGATGTCAGAAAAGCAATTGTGAAAATTAGTGAAGACTATGGTAGTTTCGCCAATGTTGAACTTGCAGAGAAGCTCAATATACCGCCATCCATGGTTTCGAAAATTAGAAGTGGAGAAAGTAAAGGAACTCAGATGGTTAATGAAATCTTGATGAAGATCCAACAAAAGGGAATATTTCAGGCCTGACCCCATCGCGCCCCTTCGCAGTTGAGTTCTTATTCGGCTTATATGGCTTTGCCTAGCTTCTATTCTAGTAAGTGTGATATTATTATGGTTGTTCTAAAATTAGTATAGTGGGAAGTGATTTTTTGTCCAACGAGAATGTACATCGAATAGAAATGGACGGCAGACAGATAATCTTGATTGGGACTGCGCATGTATCTAAAAGAAGCTCAGATGAGGTTAAACAATTAATTGATGACGAAAAACCAGATACAGTTTGTGTAGAGTTATGTGAGTCTCGTTATAAAGCGATCATGGATGCCGAAAGATGGAAAAACACAGATATCGTCAAAATTATTAAAGACGGTAAATCTATGATGTTATTAATTAACTTAATCATGTCTTCTTACCAGAAAAAATTAGCTCGGCAGTTTGGGATCAAACCTGGACAAGAGATGATCCAAGGGATTGAATCAGCGAATGAGCATGGGGCGACACTCTGTTTAGCTGATCGTGATATACAGACTACCATGCGCAGATTGTGGCGCGGGTTAGGTTTTTGGGGAAAAGCGAAATTGTTTTATCAGCTTATCCTAAGCGTAGTTATTGATGAGGAGATCAGTGAAGAAGATCTGGAAAAGATGAAGAGCGAGGATATGTTAACTTCAGTCTTAAACGAATTATCACAGTCTTTCCCTCAATTAAAGACATTTATTGTTGATGAAAGAGACAAGTACCTAGCTCAGAAAATTAAAGAAACCTCAGGGGATAAGGTGGTAGCAGTCTTAGGAGCAGCCCATATTCCGGGGATAAAAAAAGAACTAGCTAATCACAACGATTTGGACGAACTGTCCAAGATTCGCCCGACTTCAAATACAACCAAAATAATTGGCTGGTCTATCCCTGTCATTATTTTGGGCATTATTGTATCAACTCTTTCGCTTGATAAGGCTACGGGGATTGATCAGATTGTAAGTTGGATTCTCTGGAACGGTTCTTTAGCTGCTATAGGAGCTTTGATTGCTTTCGCTCACCCGCTATCTATTTTGGTAGCATTTTTAGTCGCACCTATTAGTTCTTTGAGTCCACTTTTGGCAGCAGGATGGTTTGTAGGTCTCACAGAGGCTTTAATTCGGAAACCAAATGTTCAAGATTTTGAAAATGTTTCTGAAGACATGTACTCTTTTAAGGGTTTTTGGCGTAATAAAGTAACTCATATTCTCTTGGTAGTAGTACTGACTAATTTAGGGAGTACAGCAGGTACACTAATTGGGGGAGCGGAAGTGATCAAGCAGTTTCTTAATACCATTCAATAAAAGACTTCCTGAACAGTGAGTAAGGGCGGGTAATTGATGATCGATGTTTTAATAGTTGTCATAGGTTACCTTCTTGGTGGAATCTCAACCGGCTATTACCTTGTCAGATTGATACGTCGTCAAGATGTTCGGAATTATGGTTCTGGTGCCACCGGGGCTACCAATGTTGGCAGGATACTTGGTTATAAAGGTTTTTTGTTAACGTTTCTCGGCGATGTTTTTAAAGGGTGTCTTATTCCTATTATTGTGATTTCCTAGGACTCTCAGATATAACTGCGATTCTAGGTTTAATTGCAGTTGTAGCAGGACATGTATGGCCGCTTCAACTTGGATTTAGAGGGGGCAAGGGAGTTGCTACGGCCTTTGGAGGAGTAGTCGTTCTTGATCCCCAGCTTGCTCTATTATTATTTGCTATCACAATGGGGCTCTTGGCAATTACTAGGAAGTTCACGTTAAGCGGACTTTTAGTTATTTTGGCAGCACCAATTATTGCGATTTTAATGTCGCGTTCAACAAATCAGGTGATTGGAATGGTGATCTTAACATTCATATTACTTATTGCTCATAAGGGAAATATTACTTTGATATTGAAAGAGGTTTCAAAATGGAGGAGTTAGCATGAGTCTTGCTTTAACCTTTAAAATCGCTACTGAGGATTGGGAGTTTGATCAAATTCACGCTCTAAACTACAAAACATTTGTGCAAGAGATTCCCCAACATTGCATTAACAAGGAAAAGAAACTTGTAGATAAGTTCCACACAGATAATTCTTATTGTATTTGTGTGCGTGATGGAAAACTATTAGGAATGTTAGCTTGTCGGAGTAAACGACCGTTTTCGCTAGACTCAAAACTAGTCGATTTAGATACATACTTGCCTTCTCACAAGGCATTATGCGAGATTCGTCTCCTTTCAGTAGAAAAAGAGGTTAGGGGTGGCCGAATCCTCGTAGGGTTAATGAACATGCTCCTGGAACATTGTAATCAACAAGGATATGATCTAGCAGTAATATCTGGAACAGTAAGACAGCTGAAGTTATATAAGCACCTTGGCTTCATACCCTTCGGCCCCCTTGTCGGTAACCCTGAAGCTTTGTTTCAACCCATGTACCTTTCAAGAGAGACTATAGTCCAGAATCTAAATAGCTTTGCAGAACAGTCAAGAAAAAAGCCTGTAGTAAACATTGTTAACTTCCTCCCCGGACCAGTAAGGATTAGTGAATCTGTTCAAGAGGCTTTTATTAGAACTCCAGTTTCTCACCGATCCGATAAATTCCTGAAAGATATTTCTCAAATTCAAGGTATGCTCTCTCAGTTGGTTAACTCGAATAGCGTTCAGATCTTATTGGGCTCAGGTACCCTCGCCAATGATGTCGTTGCAGCTCACCTTTCAGTTGATAAAGGGAAGGGCATAGTTTTAAGCAATGGAGAATTTGGTGAACGTTTAATTGACCATGCCCGGAGGGCCAGGCTTGATTTTAGAGAGTACAAGAATCCTTGGGGGGATGCCTTGGACTATGATGATCTAGAGTTAATTCTTGATCAAGAACCCTCCATAAAGTGGCTATGGACAGTTCACATAGAGACTTCTACTGGGGTTCTTAATGATTTGTCTAAATTGAAAAATATTTGTTGTAAGCGAAATATTCTACTCTGCTTAGATTGTGTTAGCTCAATCGGAGCTTTGTCTGTTGATCTAGAAGGAGTTTTTCTAGCGTCGGGCGTAAGTGGAAAAGCCATATGTTCATATCCAGGGTTAAGCTTTGTTTTCTATAATCATGCTTTAAGTGGTCAGAGTCTGCCCCGCTATATGGATTTAGAATTATATAGTAAGTCTGAGGGAGTACCCTTTACTCATTCTTCAAATTTTATCTACGCCTTACAGGAAGCGTTACTATTGACATTATCTAGCACTACAGCGTGAATTATCTTTAACCGATAAGGCTCTTATTTGATTTCTTTAAGCTATGGGACTTATACGCACAGAAATTACGACGAAGATGATAGTCTACAATTCTTAAGGCCTTTTGTATTATTTTTTCGTCGCCTGACAGGGCTGCAACAACCAGCAATAGAGCCATGGGATGAGTTAAGAGCGGGCTTTTTTTTTATCAATCACTTGCAGTCTTATTTCAAGTAGAAATGAACTCGCGATCGATACCAAAAGCATATGGCGATGCCAGGCAGTCCAAGAACGGAATTCATAATGATCCATGCCTAGTTCGTCTTTGGCTTCATTGAAACACTGCTCAATAGGCCAG
>NZ_JUEE01000211.1:0-10313 GCF_000802135.1 Desulfosporosinus sp. BICA1-9 | reverse complement strand
ATATCCACACTCCTTGGGGCTAATTTCACTCATAGGATATGTGGTCAGGCTTAAGAGTGTGACAACCTCAGTCGTCAGGCTTTTTAATATAGGGAAGTACCCCGCTGTTTGGTCGAGACAGCAGGGTACTTCCCTTTTTAGAATCTTTTTAATTCCCCCAAACCTGTAGCCGGCGGTTAATAAAAGTATTGAACCATTAATAAGTTGCATCTTTCAATCCATAGAAAACAAGTAACTGCAAAAAGCAATAAAACGCACCTAGGGCTAGGTGCGTTTTATTGGTAGAAGCCGGTTTGATGGAAATTATATGGAATTCTGCTGAGGTGCATTTAGAACCAGTAATCCCCTTTATATAAAACAATTTTAATAATGCATTATATGTATATACACATAATCGTGTAAAAAAACTTCTTAGAGTTTGGCTTCGCGTACTAAATCCTGCAGGTCGCTCAAAAGTACAGTCAAACGTTTATTGTCCATTTTTTCAACCATCTCTATCAACTCAGTGACAACCATAACCTCGCTCTGCAGTTCTTCAGCTTCGGCGTCTAAAGCAGTGGAGTCGGTCAGAATACATCCGGTTCAATTATTGCCGGATGAGCAAATCGTGATACCGACATCGTGATAATCATATCGATTCTGCCATTTAAAGCATCGGCAATCATCCGTTTAAAGCCGTTCCGCCTCTTGGTGTTGGTGGCTGATATACCTTCATCCGTATAAACATTGATAAACTCCCAGTCTTCTTTTCCTGGATAAAGCGTGTGTAATAATTAACCTGGGCTTCATAGCTTGATTGCTGTTCTTCGGAATCCGTCGAAACTCGGGCATAAGCGGCAACTCGTTTCTTGGTTGTTGCACTAACTCGAAGTGGGGAAAATTGGGAGACTGTTGCAGGAATCATAGTAACTGCTCTTACTGCTCTTACTGCTCTCATTTGCTTTCCCTCCTTCTTTGAATTTCCCGATCCCGTGCGTGCTGTTTTAACTCTTCAGTCCACCTTTCGCTTCTAGGGCGGTCTTGCCAAACGCGCTTGATATGTTGGCCGTCATGTAAAACAAAAACCAGAGTGTTAAACTCTGGTACGATAAGTTAGTGTCAGGCACCACAGGCCTATTAAGCCATCAAAATAACGTGTTGACAAAGGAGGTCTATAAAGATAGACTGTAAACCGCGCGTGTTTCTTTACCGAGAGCATTACCAAAAGCCGGCTGAACTTATACCTATTACTTAGATAAAACAAGAGATGGAGATGTATTTGAATATAAAACCGGGATCGGTCAGTGTATTGAATTCGTTTATCGTTATGCTCCCTTCTATGGTTACAGTTTTGCCAGTTTGAGTGAAAGATATGTCACGGCAGGTTTTTATGACGGGTCCGCATGCGTAGAGTCTATCCATGATGACGTGTGGGAAACCTTGTGGATCCACTTGTTCTGTTTGACCATGTAAGGGAGGTGTAACTATGGAATTGCGGCAGTTAGAATACTTTGAAGCGGTAAGTAGATTAAGAAGCTTTACCAAAGCAGCCAGTGAGCTTTGTGTTGCTCAGCCTTCAATAACAGTTGCTATCCGCAAACTGGAGGAAGAGCTTGGCATACCTTTGTTTGAACGCAGTCGAAAAAAGATATCCCTTACTTTGGAAGGGGAGATTTTTCTCCAAAAAGCTAACAGAATTCTTGGGGAAATACAGGATACTTTTAAAGTGATGAATGATTTGCGTCCAGATTTAAAGAGAATTCTTAGGTTAGGTATACCCCCTTCACTTGGTTCTTGGATGTTTCCGCTTATATACTCGGATTATGCTGGTAAATATCCAACTGTAAAGCTGATGGTACATGAAATGGGAACACATGAAATAATTCAGCAACTATTGGATGAAAAGATCGAGCTTGGATTTATTGTCATGTATAAGCCAATGCCTATGTTTGAACTACTTCCTGTCTCAGAGGGGGAACTGCTACTGTTGTTGCCATCAGACCATCCGTTAAAGCAATATGCAAGAGTTCCATTTGAGCTGTTAATCAATGAGCGGTTTATCATGTATTATGAAGGCACCTATATATATAGCAAGGTTATGGAGGAGTGCAACAGGCATCAATTTAAACCTGACGTATTATGCACACCTTCACAGATTGCTACATTATTTAACTTAGTGGCCAACGGGTCAGGCATTTCTTTTATACTGGATGATGCTGTTGCCATATTAAAAGACAACCCTTGTTTTGTCACTAGGCCATTGACTGACGCCATCAACTTTAAAACAGGAATAATATGGAAGAACGACAAATATTTATCCAAAGCAGCTCGGGAATTTATAGAGTTTATGAAAAAAGCAGAATAGAACCCACAGTACCGACCGTTGAAGTGGATATTAGCGAGGCAAGTAGTAATTGTATTTTTGCTACTTGCCTTAAGTCTATGGCCTAAATGAAAATAGATTAAAACTATAAGACTATAGTTCTTGAATATTTTTAATTGCCGGAATATTAAGATATGATTAAATTACTCTAGAGGGTACCCAATTGTGTCGCTAGCGAACATATGTACACGAAAATGGAGGTGTTTCTATGACCCCAGCAACTATTACATTGCTTATCCTTGCGGTGGTTATTGTGCTTTTATCTTCCGGAAAGATATAAGGAAGAGGCTGTCATTCATAGCCCAGAAAAAACAGTGAAAAATCAAGAGAATAGGGGAAGTAAAAATAAACAAATCATTGCTGTTGTAGTCTTTATCATATATATCCTCGGGATAATTTTCGAACCACAAACGAAGATATCTGCTCCATTAATCGGTATTGTGTGTGTTGTTGTTCTGGGTATTGCTGGAGTATTAAATGAAAAACAGATTTATCGAAGTATTGACTGGTCAACGGTTTTCTTCATTGTCGGCATGCTTACTCTAGCTGATGCCTTAGTCAAGTCAGGAGCGAGTAAAGTGATTGCTAATGGTGCCGTTGCTTTGATGGGGAAATCGCCAAGTGGCTATGTTCTTACCGCTGCTCTATTTCTGCTGTCTGCACTGTTAACTCAGTTTATGTCAAATACTGCTACTGCGGGGATGTTGTATCCCATTGGAATCGCAATTGCGCGCGGAATAGGAGCAGACCCCAGTTCAGTAGTAATGGCAATAGCCATAGGATGTTCGTGTGCGTTTGCTACACCGATCGGAACTCCTGCTAATACGATGGTGATGATCCCGGGAAAATACAAGTTTACTGATTGGGTCAAGGTTGGAGCACCCTTGATTATTATTGCTTTGCTTGTTAGCCTAGTTATTCTTCCAGTCGTGTGGCCGTTTTTCAAGTAAGTAATTTACGGGTTTTCAAAGTGAATGAGTTATGGTGCTTCATTCATCATAGACTGGTATGGGGAGTTCAGAGTTTTTGTCAGATCTACTCCCCATACCGCTCATGGTGGTGTTTATTATCTTTACTAAGATGAGACTATTAGATCCCTGAAAAAAGGTGTAGGGTAGTTTTATTGTTACCGATATAATACCGAAGTCTATTTCCGGATAACTAGTTCGGAAATTAATTGAGCGAAAGGATTACAACTATAATAGTTGTTGGAATAATTTCGATTTGTATGATCTGTTCTATAAATAATTGGCGGTGATAATTTGGCAACAAGCGTTTTAGACAATATGTTATACAAAAAAGGCTTTACAAGTGAGACTATGGGAAATATATTTAGTGAAAAAAATTCAATCCAGAAATTATTGGATGTAGAGGCGGTTCTAGCACGTGCCCAAGCAAAAATTGGTATGATTCCCGTTGAAGCAGCTGAAATAATCACTGAAAAAGCCAAGTATGAAATCATCGATTTAGCAGAGCTGGAAAGGCAGTATGCAGTTACCAGTCATCCATTTATACCGCTTTTAAAGGCTTTTACGAAGAATTGTGGAAATGCCGGACAGTATGTTCACTGGGGGGCAACCACTCAGGATATCATGGATACAGCTATGATTCTTCAGGTTAAAGAAGCATACAATGAGATTTTTGAAAAGCTGTTAGAATTAAATAGAAGCCTTGTAAAAATGTCTAAACAACACAGAGATCTGATCATGATGGGACGTACTAATGGTCAGCACGCACTACCTATTACCCTTGGGTTTAAGTTTGCAGTTTGGACAGCAGAAACACAGCGGCATATTTTACGCATAACAGAATGCAAAGATAGATTATTCGTCGGTCAGTTTTCGGGTGCGGTGGGGACACTGGCTTCAATCGGCAAACAGGGCATCAATGTAAGACAGCTTATGTTCCAGGAATTAGGACTTCAGGAACCTGTGATCACATGGAATACCTCCAGAGACAATCTTGTTGAATTTGCATCAGTCGTGGGAATAATGGCATCTACGATGGGCAAGATTGGAAATGAGGTCTATACCCTCCAAAAGCAGGAGTTTTCAGAGCTGGAGGACCATATTGCGGCAGGTTCGGTCGGAAGTAGTACAATGCCTCATAAAAGAAATCCCTTTGAAGCTTTGCAGATAGTATCCTTGTCCAGATTGCTGCGTACAGTTGTTTTTGAAGCTTATGAAACCCTTGAAAACGAGCATGAGCGTGATCCCCGCAGCTTATCTTTGGAATATGACTATATAGGCAGGATGTGCTGTATGGCAGCGGCAGCACTTGATAAGACTATAAGGCTTGTTGACAACTTAGTAGTAAATGAGAAATCTTTCGAAAGAAATATGAGTTTGTTACAAGGGCTTGTTTATTCCGAAGCAGTTATGATGAAATTGGGAGAAGAGATCGGAAGAGAGAATGCTCATGAACTCGTTCATAAGCTGGCAATGCAGGCAACCGAAAAGAGTGTACCTTTCAAAGATGTATTGCTAAGCAGCGAAGTAATATCAGGCAGATTTACAGAGGATGAAATTGATGAATTACTTAAACCAGAGAACTATTTAGGATTGGCTCAACAATTTGTTGATAATGTTCTTAGTAAAAATCATGATTTATTACAAGATACCCAATAAGGTAGCTCCTTGTTTTCGATATAATCGGGTTTAGGGTACAACAAAAAAACAACCGTCGGATTATCCGCCAATTGTTTTTTTGTTTGAGATTTATTTCTAGGATTGTGTTTGCTATGATATTTTCCCTTTACAAGCCGGGTTAATGAATTTTATTATGACAATTGCGATGATATCCACGAATACGAAAGCAATGTAAGCGCCGGTAAAGCTTTTGGTGACAGTCAAGGCAATTCCCAGAGTACCAAATAAGAAGGCGATCAGCGGAACAAATACTGCCGTAGCCAAGGGCATACCCATAGTTGCCCAGCCTAAGGCAAGCCCTTTCTTGGTGGGAAACCAGTTGGTGATAAGGGTGCCCGGGGGAATAAATCGTATCGAAGCACTGTTAATGCAGTACCTTTTTCCTCCTTTGTCTGCTGGACCGTCATCAAAAACATGTCCCAAGTGGAAATTACCAACTCTGCTGCGCACTTCAGTCCGAACCATGCCAAAGGTTGCATCCTTCTGATTGATAATAACCTCCGGAACAATAGGTTTGGTGAAGCTTGGCCAGTTCATTTTACAGAGCAGCAAAAACCGGATTATGATCAATTATCAAGTCTGGTAGGCGCTCACGTTTCCGGGGCTAATACCCATATCCGTACTGATCAGGCGCCTCACCCCGTTTACCAACAATCTTAGGTGTGAGAGGTAATGGCTTTTCCGAGCTTATTTCCTCTACTTCAACCTTAAACTCCCATTCATCACCATAATCGAAGAGGTAAAGAAAGGTTTTGCCAGGGTATAAGCCCAATTCCCCCATTGTGACTTCATCAGCGTGTGGCCCTTCATCAAGGGGTGATTCATAACGATCATGTGACCATTTCTTATTATCCATAAAAAAGCTATACAAGTGATCATCATCAAATTCAAAAGCTTCTTGAATAGCTAAATGCAATTGATGAAGATTATGCTTAGCCGTCAGTTCAATTTTTCGCCATTTCCCCCGACTTAAAGAGACTTTTAATAAATAGGTTCCTTCAACAAAATCCTTCTGATCGCGGGGAAGGGTATGCATTAATTCGCCAGGTACAAACAAAGAGACAAATTTTTTATAAAAGGGTTCAGCCAAACTTTCTTGCCGTGCTCTGGCCAGTTCAGCAAAACCCTGCGGTATCTTACCCATACTCCGGATCATATTCTCCAGCCCGTCAAGGATATCTTGAGAAGTCAAAACACCCTTCCGAAGGTTCACTTGATTCCAGTCCAGATAGTCCCGATATTTGAACAAAATTGGTGCTAAACTTACTCCAAATTCCGTCGGTGTCAGGGTTGAAGCCTCTATCTTACGCCGCGATTCTTTCAGAGCCTCTTCATCTTGAGTAAACTGCCAAAAACCAAAATACGTAAAGTACCACAGAAAATATCCCCAATCCCATAACCAGCTGTGCCAAGAAGACTTAGAATCCTTGACATTTAAAGTCTTTCCAGCTGTGACACGAGCTAGCTCTTGCCAAACAGAGGAAATGAGCCTTACATTTGGGATACGTCCATATGTCGCTTTTTGCAGAGCTTCCCAATCTGCATCGATCCAAAGTGTTTCCAGAAGAAAGAAGTACTGCTCGCACATCGTCAATTTCAAGTATTCTTCGTAGCGATCGGTTACCTTCAAATGAAATTTAACTCCCTTTCCTGGCATCATAACTGCCAGATTGCCTGCCAACGCTAAATGATAAAACATATGTAACAGGGGATATGAGCCTTGATCAAGCTTAGGGTTAGCATTTTCCGTCTTAAAGCTCATGAGTTGATTCAACCCCCATAATTGTTCCCTAGGCATGTACTGGTTTTTGGCTGATAATACCGTATCCTCCTCTTTCAGGCAATCCATGAACCTCAGAAAGTCCTGCAATAAAGGGGTTGGATAAGTTAAGGAAATCTCAAACATTTTTTCTTCTCCTTTTAATAACAGTTTTAATCGCTCAGCTCCAAGCCATCAGAACGAATGCTTCGCGCAATAATTCAGGAGGCACACACGAAGGGTCCTTATTCGTCTTCATCTCTACCTTCGGTAAAAAGCTCATCCAGACACCCGTCATCAATAGCCGACCCTCTATTTTTATAGGGAACTGACCGTGGCCTACCCATTTTATAAAATTTGCATGCCTTAGGTCCATAACAAAAGGGTTTCAAATCGATATTTTTTTATGTTCTTCTCAAAATCCCATTGAATTTCAACATTAGCCATATTGGCCCAAATACATTTATAACATTTTGTTTCCCACAAACGTTTACCATAAGATACCTCCAGACTCTGGTTCTGGGTTGAATAGCTACAATTTCACCTTGCCAATTCACTTTAAATGAAATATTTCCATAAACTCTCTTATTCATCTTCACTCTTCATCCTTTAAATTGATACCTCTGCCCTGTCAGGGATTCCACTGTCGTACGGCTTTGCGACTGCCAATGAAACAGCTCTTCATTGATGGAATAATCCTGATACATCCTTCTGGAGGTGAAGGTGAACTAATTGGCTTTTAATCTGGTCCATATTTTCAATGGTATCCGAAAGAGGACGTAGTTCATCATCCGACAAAGAAAGCAGGGCCTCGTCTAAGATCTCGTAAACCACGGTGGGCCGAAAATCCTTGGCTTTAGAATTGCCTTATATCCCCATAGTTAAAACTAGGGGCTTTACGGCAACAAGTTGTAATCTTTAGGTTGTCGCAGTGACGGGGTTACTGACAACTCTTTCGGTGTTGTGAGTAACCCCGTCACTGCGACATCATGGAACTAAGCGTTGCTTTTGCTAACTTGGCATCGTGTGAATTATCTGGCCCAAGAGTAAAAGGAAAATATAATTGCTTGCGAATGTGCCAAGAAAATAAGTTAATATTTAGAAGGCTATTTTGCACATTGACTTATTCACTATACCGAAAGAAGGGAACTGGGACTGATTTATTTTAGAACCGGATTGCTTAGGTCTGGAAAAAAGTACGAAACCATCACTTCGTATTGGTCCTGTGATGATAGGCAAGTATCCCTGAGAAATCCCTTTTCAGATTTGTATTCCTTCAGACCGCGGTAGTAAAACAGCTTATGTTCATGGTCAATGATAAAAGGGAGGATATCATTTTTAAGGCATTCTTTAAACATAATGATACGCCCTACTCGGCCGTTGCCGTCCTGAAAAGGATGGATGCTTTCGAACCTGAAATGGAAGTCCACGATATCTTCAACTTTAATATCCTTTTTTTGATGGTAATCGGCAAGCAGTTTTTGAATTTCTCCGGCCACCTTTGAGGGAGCAGTTGTTTTCATATCACCGACTACGTTCGGTCTGGCTTTGTATTCTCCGACACGAAACCACTCTTTGCGTTCATCGGAAGTATTTCTTTTTAGAAGCCGGTGGAATTCCTTAATCATATCCTCTGTCAGTTCCTCGTCCGCATGGGTAAGCATATAATCAAAGCAGGAAAAATGATTTACTGTTTCAATGATATCGTCAACATTTGCCACTTCATCCGGTTCCATATTGACTGTGTTTGTCTCATAAATGTATCGGGTCTGATCCTCGGACAGGAGGCTGCCTTCGATCCGGTTCGAATTGAAAGCGAGTTTGACCTGAGTCTGATGGTACAGACCACCCTTTAGCTTCATCTCTTTTTCTTCCCACAATCGTTCCAGTAACCTCTGCATTAGAAGTATCACTCTTTTCTATACTGTATTATACTAATTATACCACATTTTTACTTAATTTCACTTGGTTTTTGCTCTGAGTCATGCAAACTCAACGGTTTTAGTTCTACTGATATTTCCCAACCACATGCATCTTTACAAAGTTACGGTAATACCGTATTACCGGAAGGATGAGGCCCCCCGAAGCCAGAGTGCGACAGGACGTCGCACCCTTAAGATCAACGCAGACAAGATAATGAAGCATAATACAAATTCTCTCAACCAATTAGGATTCCAAGTGTCATTGTTACCTCGCAAGTCCCCATGCTAGATTAGCTCCTCAGCATTTGACTCAAGCCTATCGAATTCTTTCCTGCATTGACTGTTTCACATCACACCACAAGTCACTTAGAATCCCTTCTTGATAACCCGCTAGAGCGGTTTTAAGAAGTTTTTCTTTGAGAGGAGCGAGTTCAGGAGAGGAGACTCTGTCGAGTTGTTTCAAGCGCTGAGGACTTAGGGGCTGATCCGAGCGCGAAAGCTGATAATCTTCGGGGGTGTAATGCCAAGCTTTTGCTTGCCCGGGGTAGCGCAGTAAAAGCCGTTCTGCCATGGATAAGCCTTCAGGGTCGAAGTCCCCCGAGTTGGTTACTATCAATAATTTCCTCTAATACCACTGCTGCCTTTTGACGAAAGTTAGATCCTATCTTCTTCGTCTAAGCGCCGTTCAATCTCTTCATCAGTCAAGTCAAACTGGCGAGCGTATTCTCGTGCCCGTTGTCTCTGGGCATAATAATCCTGTTTGCGTTGCTCTCTTTCAAGTAAAGGATTCTGCTTCCCACGCCCTACATTTCGTAAGCTTCGATAAATAGCGTAACTGATGAGTGAAGTGAATAGCAGCATGATAATACTCTGAAGTGGATTTCCAAAGCCAAAACCTATGATCACACTGTTCACCTCCGAAAAGTCTTGTTTCCTTATATTCTACCATAGCGGTACTAAAGCCTTCTAAAGAATTTTCTTCACTTAGCACGCAGAAACCGTTGCCGGCCCAGAAATCATCCGACAGATGCGGAGTGTCTCATGGAGATCCTCCGGCGGCGACGACAATGGTTTTCGATTCCTTATCATTGATGATTTTTAGTTGTGTCGGTGATAATTCGCCAAACAGCTGTTTGAACTTTGATGGTGTAATGTTTCGTTTGATTTCGTCCTGACGGCTGCCCGAAAAATATTTATGCAGAAAGGACTGACAATCTGGATGACGTCCTCTTTCACAATGCCCAAATGATCGGAGATATAATCGATCCTTGCTTCCGCGACTTCATCACCGGAGCGTCCTTTGCTTTTACTGGAGATCAGTTTCTTAATGATCCTCGTGGCCTGTTCCTTTTGCTTATCACTAAAACGACTGGAACTGTAAATCTTCTGAACGGCCTCTTCTGCATTTTTGGCCAAAATACTGTTCGCTTAGAGCCTCGGGCTATTCTGACCTCTTTTCAGATAGCCTGCGTTTTCCAAGGCCGCAATAGCCGTGGTCACTCTGGTGCCAATGTCCATGATACTATCATCCCAACCGGCCTTTCGGGCAATCTCCAACGTGGATTGGGATGCCTTGGCCCGTGATTTGGTGATATCTTTAACAGCCTTCCAGATCTGTTGGA
>NZ_JUEE01000210.1:0-6756 GCF_000802135.1 Desulfosporosinus sp. BICA1-9 | reverse complement strand
ACTTTTTGGTTATGAAACATCAAGGATATCAATATGAGCACTGCTTTTCCTACAATTGGAATGCCATGGTAGGATTTCATCACCTTATGCAAATCGGTCGATTTATGAATGTTTTGCTAGTACATAGTGAGCTTCTAGAGAAAAAAGTAGCCGTACTCGGGATCAATGGCTTGTTAGAGTTTATTTTTAAAGCATGTACAGCGGATGTTCTGGATCTAACCCGTATAGCGTCAATTGTTATCGATAATAATTACCAGTGGAGATTGGTAAGTTAGAATCATCCAACGTTTGGATGACAATTTCAAAAATAATTAATGGCCCCCTTTAGGGTTTGTTTGTGGTGAGATAATTTAGTTTCTAGGCAGATCAGTCTTCATAAAGTGATGTGAGACTAAGGTATAACTTTGCTAATGAGTCATAGTTTCTTAAGCGATTCATCTAATTGGTATAATATTGAAAAATAATTGACTGCGAAAAATATCATGCTTCAGCTCTGGAATCTTGAAAACCCATTTGACATTCATATAGACTTTGTGATATGATATTAGTAAGAGATATAAACTTATTTTGGGTTTTTATGTCTATTTTTTATTATATAACAAAAACATCTTCAAGTATAGTCATAGGTGAGAATATCTGGTCTGTTCCCTTCTTCCCTTCTCTTTGTAAGATGTAAAAATACACCGCAAAAAAGCCAGCCATTGAAGCTGGCTTTTTGTCGTCTAATCGTTTATATTCAAGACCGTTTTCGCATTTATAATATCCGTTCAATTGGATTTCAGCCCTTTAATATCATACAGACCCCATGGATTAGGTTCCTTTCTTCCTACTTCATGGGTTTTGCCTCCTGAATTTTCATAATACCAGGCAATTTTATCAATCTCTCCGTATCTATAGTTTGTAGTTCCTGCTCTACATGCATACTCCCACTCAGTATAGTGGAAAATTCAATCCGCTTCCCCCGCCTTAAAGTTATAAATTGGTTTAATAACTTCACCCGAGGCCGATTTAACTTAATCATGCCCATATCTCTGTAAGAAATTTTACAACTGCCTTAGCTGCTCTCGATATTGCCTTAATTCGTCTTCATCAAAATCATCAATAGTGTCTTGCAGTACTTTAAGCATCTTAGGTTTATCTTCGGGAATTTTACCGATCACGGGAGTAGCCATTGATACATGATTAGCAAAGACTTTGGTGTCTGTTTCCAGATGTTCGATGAAGTATTTTAATTCTTGAACTCGTTCGAATTCCGTGGCTTCGACAAATTCGCCATTAAGTTTTTGCTGATATAAGTCTGTACCGGGTATGAGGATTAGGGAGGTTATCCCTATACTTTTTGGCCTTAGTTGATTAAAAAGTTTGGCAGTTTCAAAGGCGCTAATTTCTCCTTTGCTATGACCAGCTAAGCCATTCAAGTAAATTCCATGATACGCAATTCCGGCATCTTCTAATCGCTTGCATTGTTCAACAGCTTCGTCGGCAGTATTTCCTTTATGGATTCGAGTTAAAGTCTCATCGTGACCAGTTTCAATCCCGATATACAAATAATTAATCCCCAAAGAACGCAGTTCCTTGAGTTCTTCTGTTGTTTTTGTTTTGATATTGGTTATCCGAGCATACATGGAAATAGTTTCACATTGCGGCAGGTATTCTTTGATTTTCTGGGCAATTATTTTTAGTCGTTCCAAGCTTAAAACAAAGGGGTCACCACCGACAAGGTAGACCCTTTTCGCATCAGGTCGCACTGAACGAGACTCTTGTAAATCTTCCTCTATTTGCTCTATAGGTTCGATGCGAAATGGGACATCCTTATACATGCTGCAAAATGTGCAACCGTCATGTGAACATCCAACTGTGACTTGTAATAGTAAGGTTTTAGCCTCGGCAGGTGGTCTATAGATCGTACCTGTATAATGCATAATAACAAACTCCCTCTTTAAGTTATTAAATTGTATGGTTTTCTATTCAATTAAATACAACACACTTTCCACATCTTTTCGCGTAATCCTCCAAGCTCGTGGAAATTAACTAGTAAAAAGAAAATTTGCCAGACCGTTCGTTTTAACAAAGAAAGATACGTCTCAGATTCCAATTGGAACCCCAGTATGGATTAGTGCTTACAAAATGTATATAGTGACTCAACGCAAAAAACCAAAAAGCACAGTCAAAATGCTTGACCTGTGCTATAAATTGGGTACCCGTTTGATGCTGATTTTCAGTGTCGGGGCCTTCTCATTTCTGAAAAATCAAAACTAGTCTTCTTCCATTTCACCAGTGCAACTGTACTGGTGAAATGGAAATAACTCAATGAAAGAATTGCTTCTCCTCATCTACTAAACCCAATGCAACTTCTATTAAGGCAGTGAGATGCATCATTTTCATACCAAGTTTGTAATGCTTATTCATATCAACAAACTGGTCCATACAATTATGGCAAGGGATGCACCCGATTTCTGCACCTGTAGCCACTAATTGATCAACTTTCGGTTTGGCTTTAATCATACGCATTGCTTTAGTTGCAGCCACGGCACCAGCTCCTCCGCCAGCTCCACAACAAAGGTTATACTCTCTATTAGGAAACATTTCGCGAAAATCCATTACAGTGTTACTTAACACATAGCGCTGAGGCTCAACAATTCCTTCTTTACGAACCGTATTACAGGGATCATGTAGGGTTACTGGGATTGTATTTCTGGTCTTATCTAGTTTTAATGTGCCGTCTTTAATCCAATCGGCATACAACTCGACTATATGGCGAACAGGGAACTGTTTCCCTTTCCAGTAATCTCGTGCAAACACTCGGGTCGATCGGAATGCATGGCCACATTCAGTGACAATAATCTCCTTAGGGTTTAGCCTCTCAACTTCTTCAAACATCGGGCGTGAAATTTCATCGAATTCATCGTTTTTACCTGTGAACAAACAAATATTAGTAGCATCCCAGCGCTTAGAGCTGATCGTAAAGTTTGCCTTTGCGGCATGGAAAACATTTAAAATACTTTGCAGATCATTTGGATAATGTTTAATTTCTCGAGCATTGAATCCAAAGAAGAAATCTGCATTTGGAACATCTAAAGGAATCTTGTAAGTTGGATCTTTGAGATCCTCCTGCATCATTTCCTCAATCCATTCAAGAGTCTCGTCATAATCAATTTGTTCGACACCCATTTGATTACCTGTACGTATATGATCATCAGCAATAACTTGCAAATGACCAGGCGGCATTGCCACTTTCCCTCGAAAGGCTCTCGTGAGTGCGTTAATATTCACCCCCATTGGGCATTGCACAGTACATCGATCACACATTGTACAATTCCAGATGAAGGGATCGTTTTCTGCTTCTTCTCGCATACCTAGAACTACTTTACGTATGAATTTACGAGGGTCTTGATCCTCATGTAGATCGCTATAAATGCAGCCAGCTGTACACATACCACAAGTGAGGCAATTAGAAAAATCGTAGCCCTTCAATAATTCTGCCATTTCATCACGTAAGGTTGGATCTAAGTTTTTAATTCTTATTGGTTCTCTCATCTTACGATCACCTCCGACATTAAATTGATATTCGCTTTATATGTAAAAAGCGGATACTTGATATCCGCTTTTACTGTTTTACATCTATTAATTATTCAAAAGTAATACAGTGTGCTGGGCAGCCCTCGGCAGCTTCTTTGGCGGCTTCCTCACATTCACTAGGGACTGGGCTTGTGTAAGCTACTGCTATCCCGTCTGCCCCCATCTTAAAAACCTCAGGACAGAATTCAGGACATGATTCACACCCGATGCACTCATCTTGCGATACTATTGCAATCATAATGTATCCTCCTCAACTTTAATTCTCTTTGAACAAATCGTCACAAAGTTTAGTAATCTTCTTTTAGTAATCTTCTTTTAGTAATCTTCTTTTTGCAATTCTTTTTGTGTTTTAAATTCTGGATCCGCACCTCATGTGACCCGTTCCATCTCTTCCTGGCATCTGAAATACCTCCTTATGGTTATTGACATATGCCCTTTATGGTTTTAATTATACTCTGTTTAGAACATATGTCAATAATAGTTCTGACATA
The DNA here is from genome assembly GCF_000802135.1 of Desulfosporosinus sp. BICA1-9. NCBI lineage: Bacteria > Bacillati > Bacillota > Clostridia > Eubacteriales > Desulfitobacteriaceae > Desulfosporosinus > Desulfosporosinus sp. BICA1-9. The sequence continues at coordinate 2,686 of NZ_JUEE01000210.1, read as the reverse complement.
ATTTGTGCGCTAATTTGCCAGGAGGTTCTCCCGCAAATTTTCTAGCTATAAAAAAACCTCCTGTCTTGTATTCTTTGTTTTTAACAGAATACCAAAGTCAGGAGGTTTTTTCGCGACGCTATTTAGTCCACCGCTTACGTATATATGTAAGTGTCAAATACTTTGCACATGGTATCGTAACTTTAGCTGTGAGATAATACCTTCATCAAATTGATTGGAGGTATTATTAATGTCAGTGGGGAAAATTCCCGAATCCCGTAGCAGTCAAATTAATTCCTTCAAAGAATCCGGCTTGTCTATCCCAGAGTGGTGTAAGGAAAATAACGTTAAGACTTCTACATTGCGTTACTGGCTTAACAAGATTAAGACAGAAGAAAATTCAAGATCAAATGAAGAAGGCTGGGTGACAATTGCAGTGAATAATTCTTTAGAAACTAAAGTTTCACCAATTGTTATTAAGGTTGGACCGTTTTCCGTGGAAATTCAGCCTGGATTTGACCGTTCCACCTTGACGGAAGTTATTGCCGCAATCCATGGAGTATGCTAGAAACTTCGATTGGTCAAAAAATCTTTCTTTCGACCTCGCCATGTGATATGCGCAAATCAATAGAAGATCTTACAGCCATTGTAAAGCTTAAATTTAAACTTGATCCTTTTGCTGACTGCCTTTACGTATTCTGCAATAAAAAAGGTGACAAGATAAAATGCTTAAGATGGCAGAATAATGGATGGTGGTTATATTACCGTAAGTTAAGCAAGGGCACTTTCAAGTGGAAGTTTGATGAAAACCGTATTGTCATAACTGTTTCTGAAAGAGAATTTCGCTGGCTCCTTGATGGCCTTCCTATGGATCAGCCCCAGGCTCACAAGGAGGTAAAACAGAGAATAGTTATCTAGTTTTTACAATCTTAATTCCGCATATTTTCGGCGAATTTTGGTCAATTTACAGGGTTTTCCTGTCGATTTCTACCCATTTCTGATATACTGGATCTATGAAAACACCGATTATAATACCTGAAAACACACAACTAAATTATGAGCAAATGTCCCGTGAGGAGCTTATTAATATCTGCCGTCAGCAGGCAAAACTTCTGGAGGAAATGAATCGAAACATTAAATGGATGATGGAGCAAATAAAATTGTCCAACAAAAACCGTTTTGGTTCTTCTTCCGATTCCGTTACTTACCCGGAAGGCTATGAGCAACCGTCTTTCTTTAATGAAGCTGAGGCTCTGGCAAATCCCGGTGCTGCTGAACCCTCCTTCGAGGATTCCGTGGCTAAACCGAAGCGCAAGAAAAAGACAAAGGGTAAGAAAGAACGGGATCTTTCCGGTCTTCCTGTAACCGTTATTGAGCATGAACTTCCGGAGGAACAAAGAAGCTGCCCCAAATGCGATAATTCTCTCCACGACATGAAGGTAGAGGTTACAAAGATTCTAAAGTTTGTGCCCTCCCATATGGAAGTGGAAGAACACCGCCGGCATGTATATACCTGCCGAAATTGTGAACAAACCCAGGCAGAAGGAGATAAGATCCCTTTTGTCCGTGCTGATATGCCCAAACAGCCTATCCCTGGCAGTTTTGCCAGCGCAGAACTAATTGCGGCTATCCTAAACGGCAAATATGTGAACGCCATGCCCCTTGACCGTCAGGAAAAAGAATTTGAACGCTATGACGTTGCAATATCAAGGCAGACCATGTCCAACTGGGTACTAAAGTGTGCCGAGGATCATTTTTCCCTAATATATAATCACATGCGTGAAACCCTTTTGAAGAAGGAGATTTTACACGCTGACGAAACATTCGTTCAAGTTGTTAGGGAACCTGGTCGTGATGCCAAACAGAAAAGCTATATGTGGATGTATTGTACAGGCATTCATGATACGCCTATTGTCTACTTCGAATATCATCAAAGTAGAGCCTTTGAATCCGCCGAGGAATTTCTTAAGGGATACCTTGGATTTCTCCACTCGGATGGATATGAGGTATATCATAAATTAAACTCCGATATAACGGTAGTTGGATGCCTGGCTCATCTGCGACGGCGGTTCACAAATTGCATCCAGTCTCTTTCGGAAGAAGAAAAGAAAACAACTGCTTCTTATGAGGGACTTCAGTTTTGTGACACCCTCTTCGATATAGACGAAAAATTAAAAAACTATTCCATTGAAGAACGTTATAAAAAACGTCTTACCTTACTAAAACCGGTAATGGACGCTTTTTTGGCGTGGCTTAAAGAGATGAAACGAAATGCTGTTCCTAAAACTCATTTCTATGATGCAGTAAACTATGGGTTGAACCAGTGGCCGTATTTTGAAAATGTTCTTTTAGACGGAAGGTGTGAACTTTCGAACAACCTAGCGGAACGAAGCCTACGCCCCTTCACAATTGGCCGCAAAAACTGGGTCACTATGGAAACGCCTCGGGGAGCAACGGCTAGCGCCATAATCTATAGCGTTGTCACGACAGCCAGAAATAATAACCTAAAGCCATATAATTATTTGGTATACATATTGAAACAGATGCCGAACACAGATTTCATAAACCATCCGGAGTTGATTGAAAAATTCGTTCCATGGTCAAAGGAGCTGCCGACAGACTGTTACAAACAAAATAAAACTTAAAATCAATCCGACCTGATGGTTGGGTTGATTTTTTAGTTATGTGCCTACTATTTGACATTTAC
>NZ_JUEE01000209.1:0-55094 GCF_000802135.1 Desulfosporosinus sp. BICA1-9 | reverse complement strand
GATTTTAATTTAACGGCCATTATCGCCAATATACCCGCCTTGATGATTGGTTTTGCCTTTCATGAATATGCTCATGCCTGGGCAGCTGACCGTTTAGGTGACCCAACTCCCCGCAGCCAAGGACGCTTAACCTTAAATCCATTTGTGCATTTAGATCTTTTTGGAACGATCATGGCTCTTTTATTTCGTTTTGGCTGGGCTAAGCCAGTCATGACCAACCCTCAATATTTTAGAGGAGATAAAGAGAGGGGTTTAATGTTGGTTTCCTTGGCAGGACCTCTTACAAACTTGATCATAGCGTTTGTGGCCATGTTTTTTTGGTTTCTAACGATGATCTCGATTCAAGCCTCTGCCTGGAGTGACATTATTTCGCTAATGTTTCAATCCATAGTACTCATGAATCTAGGGTTAGGTATCTTTAACCTCCTACCAATTCCTCCCCTCGATGGTTTCGCAATTCTCGGAGGGTTATTACCTCGAAGCTTCGCGCCTCGGTTACAAGTGATAGAGCAGTATGGTATGATAATCTTGATTGTGCTTCTCTTTACAGATATTCTAGGTATGGTGCTTTTTCCAGTAAGGAAGGGCTTATTTGATGCTTTTGAGAAAATCATTACCTTAATACTAACCCCCTTTATTGGGTAGAGCGGTAGTACGGAACTTAGTATAGGTGGATTTTTGACTCTCTCTCCTAGTGATGGTTAGCCATTTGATAAATTAGTCAATAATTAAGTTAGCGAGATTTAGATTACAAAAGGAGTGTTAGTGTGAAAGGGAGAATTTTAAGTGGCATGAGGCCTACTGGGGCACTGCATATAGGGCACCTGAGTGTCATTCAGAACTGGGTAGCTTTACAAGCAGACTATGAATGCTATTTTTCCATTGTGGATTTGCATGCTTTGACAACAGGGTATGAGGATCGCTTAAACTTTCCAAGTCTTCGGCGGGAGATTGCCTTAGATTGGCTAAGTGTAGGGATTGATCCTCAGAAAAGTGCTGTCTTTATCCAATCGGCAGTCAAAGAGCATGCGGAGCTTCATCTGCTTTTTTCTATGTTTACGCCCATATCTTGGCTGGAACGTGTTCCTACCTACAAAGACCAAATCCAACAATTAAGTCTGCAGGGGAAAGATTTAGGGACGTATGGATTTTTGGGATACCCCCTCTTACAGGCAGCTGATATTTTGGTCTATAAGGCAAACGTAGTGCCAGTCGGAGAAGATCAACTTCCGCATATTGAGCTGTGCCGAGAAGTTGCTCGCCGTTTCAATCACTTATTCGGAATGGTCTTTCCTGAGCCACAAGGGTTGGTGGGTAAAGTGCCTCTTTTACCGGGCGTTGATGGGCGAAAAATGAGCAAAAGTTATCATAATGCGATTTCCCTTACAGCTTCTGCTGAGGAGATCAAGACTCGTGTTCAACAAATGGTCACTGATCCAGCTCGGCTCCGTAAAGATGACCCAGGGCATCCAGAAGTCTGTATTGTCCATAAGTTCCATCAAATCTACACACCGGAAGTTGCAGAAGTGGAAGAGAGTTGCCGCACAGGAAAAGTAGGCTGTGTCGCTTGTAAACGGCATCTGGCAGGGAATCTGGAGAAATTAATCAGTCCGTTTAGAGAGAGGCGTACATATTGGGAGGAACCAGGTAGGGTGGAGCAGGTTCTCGAAGAAGGGGCAGAGCGTGCCCGAGCTACTGCCTCGGAGACCATGAAAGAAGTCCGCTGTGTCATGGGACTATAAGTGAATGGACACTGACAAAACAGTGACCCAGGTCAAACTTCCTGCTTATCAAGGTCCTTTGGATTTACTATTGACACTGATACAACAAGAAAAAGTGGACATCTACGATATACCGATTGCGCGAATTGCCGATCAGTTTGTGGAAGCGATACGCCAGTTAGGGTCTATGGACATGGAAGTCACGACTGAATTTCTAGTGCTTGCGGCACAATTGCTTTATATTAAATCAAGGGAGCTCTTGCCAAAACCTCCGAAGACTGCCCAGACTGAGGTCGAAGAGGAAGATCTTCGCCAGGAATTGGTTGAGCGCTTAATAGCCTATCGGACGTTCAAGCAGGCGGCTCAACTATTTGAGAAGCTGGATACATCCTCCGGACGATCCTATTTTCGTGAGGTTAATGTCGAGGACTTACTCTCGGAAGTGCCACCTGAGGATCCACTCAAAGGGATTGTGTTCGATAATCTTTGGCAAGCGTTTTGTAGAGTGATCGAACGTGCGGAAAAAGGGGAAGAAATCCGACATGTAAAACCGGATGAGATCGCGATTGAGAGAGTGCTGGCGGATGTTTTACGGCGTGTTCTACTACATCCCAAAGGAATACGCTTTTACCAGCTCATGCGGATAGGATCACGCATGGAAATGGTGGTCTCTTTTCTGGCCTTGCTAGAACTCTTAAAGTCAGGAAAAATTCGAGCTGAACAACCATCCCAGCTCAGTGATATTATGATGTTTCCAACGGCAAAAGCTTGGGAATTCACGGAAGAGGAGTAGATGGAATGCTGTTTCGAGAGCCGGAAACGGCGGCCTTAGAAGCCCTATTATTTGTTGCCAAGAATCCGCTCACCTCTGAACTCCTAGGGGAGATTCTTGAATTAGACCAAGCGAAGGTTGAAGAGCTCATATTTGAGCTTCGTGACCGTTATCTTCTGAACTCTTGTGGGTTAACGATCTTAGAAATTAATGGTGGATACAAATTGGGCACTAAGCCCGAATTGGCCCGTTATATCGAAGTTCTGTATAAACAACCTGTTCAAGTGCTCTCTAATGCAGCTTTAGAAGTCCTCTCGATAATAGCCTATAAGCAACCTGTGACGCGAGGAGAAGTCGACTTTATCAGAGGAGTTCAGTCTGATCGAGCCCTGACAACGTTGGTAGAAAAGGGATTAGTGAAGGAAATCGGCCGCAAAGACGGTCCGGGGCGCCCTATTCTCTATGGAACAACTGAACAGTTTCTTCTCCATTTTGGCTTGCGATCACTCAAGGATCTGCCAAACCTAGAAGTTGTGGCGCTTACTGAAGATGAGGTGGCAAGCGCTTTAGAGTAGGACTAGGGGGAATAATAGCTATGCCGTTTTTTGAATATGGACACCAGGAAATTGAGTACTTGAAACGCCGAGATAAAAAACTTGGTGCCGCTATTGATAAGATAGGCATTATTCAGCGTGAGATTACACCTGATCCATTTACGGCACTTGTTTCAAGCGTTGTCAGTCAGCAGATATCCAAAAAGGCCGCTGAAACTGTCTGGAACAGAATGTTTGCGCTGCTGGGAACCATTACACCGGAAAGTATTACCCAGGCGGACCTGTTTGCAATAAAAGGTTGTGGCATGTCTGAGAGAAAGGCTGGATATATCAAGGGCATTGCTCATGCTGCGATATCGGAGGTAAAGTTTAATCAACTTCATACTCTGACCGATGATGAAATCATAAAAAAGCTCGCTTCACTCCATGGTGTGGGTGTTTGGACTGCTGAAATGCTGCTTATCTTTTCACTCAGCCGTCCCGATGTGGTTAGCTACAAGGACTTAGCAATCTGTAGAGGAATGATGAATTTGTACGGTCTCAAAGAACTTCCGAAGGAGAAATTTGAGCGGTATAGAAAAAGGTATTCTCCCTATGGCTCGGTTGCCTCCTTGTATCTATGGGAGCTTTCGGTGATGTAAAGGAGAGAATAAATAGCGGAATATGATGGATAATTGGGGGGGTAGTTACGAAAGCGTATTTTAAACTATTATGCGTATTTATGACCATTATATGGATACTGGGTCTGAGTAATCCCGCCACTTCCGTAGAGAAAAATGGAAAGACACTGACCATTCTATTTACGAATGATCTGCACGATCATTTCCTTCCGTTTGACATTAATCAAAAAGGCGCCGTTTCTAAATTCGGAGGATATGCCCAACTGCAAAGCGCTATTAATCAAGAAAAGCTACGCAACCCCAATTCAATCTTACTTGATTCAGGGGATTTTTCCATGGGGACACTCTTTCAGTCGATTTATGCTAGTGATGCACCTGAACTCAGAATCATGGGTCAGATGGGGTATGATGTGGTAACCTTAGGAAACCACGAATTTGATTTTAGGGCTAAAGGTTTGGCAGAAAGTTTAAGTGCTGCCAAGAAAAGTGGGGATAAAATACCACAACTTGTGGCCTCTAATTTTATTTATCCAAGTGATAAAAAGGGCAATTTATCCGATTCTTTAAGTAATCTGCAGCAAGCAATGCTTGATTATGGGGTTAAAGATTATACTGTTTTAGACCGTAGCGGTTTGAAAATTGGTGTTTTTGGCTTATTGGGTAAGGATGCAGCTTCTAAAGCACCGATGGCGGAAGTCGAGTTTACTGATGCTGTTGAAAATGCCCAGCGTGTTGTCAAGATATTAAAGCAAACGGAAAAAGTAGATCTTATAATCTGCCTTTCCCATTTAGGCACATCGCCAGATCCTACCAAATCTGAGGATGAACTACTCGCCCAGAAAGTCCCTGAGCTTAATATTATCATCAGTAGTCATACTCATACAAAGCTCACGGAACCCATAGTCGTGGGGGAAACAATCATAGGCTCAGCTGGAAAGTACGGCGAAAACTTAGGAGTTATAGATCTTATCCAGAGTTCTGAGCACAATTGGAACTTGAACGATTATATGCTTAAACAAATAGATCATACCTATAAGCCTGATCCAGATATCTCCCAGAAAATTGATTATTTCAAGAGTATTGTGCAAGAAAAGTACCTTGATCATTTCGGAATGGAGTTTGACGAAGTTCTAGCAACTTCTGCCTTTGATTTTGTCCCAACCCCAGAAATAGGCAAGCAGCACGCCGAGGATACACTAGGCAACTTGATTAGCGACGCTTATATATATGCGGTAAAAAAAGCCGAGGGAGTAGATTACGAACCAGTTGCAGTGGCCATTGTACCCGCTGGTACGATTCGCTCTTCCTTCGTCAAAGGGAATATCTCGGTGGCAGATGCGTTCTCGGTTAGTTCTTTGGGTATTGGTCCAGATCTTATTTCGGGCTATCCGTTAATTTCTGTTTATCTTACAGGTAAAGAGTTGAAGACAGCCTGCGAAGTGGATGCATCTATTGCGCCGATTATGGAAGATGCTCAGCTCTATATGTCGGGCTTAAATTTCACATTTAACCCAAATCGATTAATTTTAAATAAAGTAACCGATACCATCTTGCAAAAACCTGATGGTCTTCTGCAAGAGATTGACGATCAGGAACTCTATCGTGTTGTGGTTGGTTTATACTCAGCCCAGATGTTATCAGTCGTGGGAGATAAATCACTGGGACTATTATCAATTGTACCGAAAACCAAGGATGGCACCCCAATTACTGACTATGAAGCACATATCATTACTGATAAAACCAGTGGGCGAAATAACGAACTTAAGGAATGGTTTGCGCTTGCCGAATATCTAAAATCATTTGATAAAGTGAACGGAATTGCTCAGGTTCCTGAATATTACCAAGAGACACAGCAAAGAAAGATTGTCGAGGATAATAAGAACCTCAGTTCCTTAATTAAGAATCCCAATCGGTTTGCCTTTGTTGCCGTTGCCGCGGGCATACTTATGATCGCAGGAATTGCCTTAGTCATGGTAAAGCTTTTAACTCGGGCCAAACGTCGAGAACAAAAGAAGGAGAAGGGGGCAGCTTTATAGCAACCCTTCTCCTTGCCCATACTCGTCAGAAAGACTAACTGCAGGTTAATACTTTCTTTTTACATTAGGCGTTAAATCAGTCTCTTCGTTCTATTGCCATACCAATCATGATCATTCCAGTAATAGCGAGTGCGTGAAAAATAAACCAGCCGGGTTCAAGAAAGCTAAATGTTCCAGGGTCGACCTTTCTTATTCTCATATTCATACTAAAGTCCACCTCCATAACGAAAATTTAGATCACGGCAGTATAGTTTCTGTTAGGCTAAGGGTTAAAATACTAAAATTTCAATGGGAATACCTTCCTAATTTAAGGTTTTGGCTATTTTAGCTTTGCAGAGTGCATAATTTTTCTTCAAACCGTACATCATACCTATTTAGGGACTGTCACTTTGACGAGGGTATGGAGTACGGAGGGGTTTTGGTGCGGATTTTAGCATTCTTGCTTGCTGTGACTATTCTAATACTACTTAGTTTAGCCATGAAAGCTGAAGTTGATTTTCGATATCGACGGATTGAAGAGAAAGATGATATCGATATCCATGTGCGAGCTTTTTATGGTTTATGGCACATTCAATATCAAATTCCAACCCTTCAATTAGAATGGGAGAAGGGTCCTCAGCTCAAATACGAACAGGTGTCAGAGGCTAATGGGGGAACACGTCAGGCTCGCCATAAAGTGCGATTTCGCTATTTTCGCGGAGGTTTATTATTAAGGATTTGGCCCAAAATACATCGGTTATTAAACTATTTATCTCGGTTGAGGAATGAATTTTACCGAGGGATCCATTGTAAGGCCATCAATTGGCGAATCGAAATTGGCTATGAAGATGCGCGTCACACTGCAATTGCTGCCGGGGCGTTTTGGACCATGATTGGCTTTGCTCTTTCACGCCTTTATCGACAAGTAACAGTCGAGGTAGCTTGTCCAGAGTTAGTCGTTGTTCCTCAGTTTAAGAAAGAGGGTTTCTTTTGTGATATTCAATGCATATTCCATTTGAAAATCGGTCATATTATTTTTATTGGAATAAATATACTGAGAACATTTAAGTGGGGTATAAGGGGGTAGACGCATGGGAAATCATCCAATCGAATCATTAATGAAAACAGCCATGGAAAGCATCCAACAAATCGTTGACGTTAATACAATTGTGGGCGAAGCTGTAGAAACCCATGATGGATCCATGATTATTCCGATTTCACGGGTGTCGTGCGGCTTTGCAGCAGGCGGGAGCGAATTTGCAGCACCAGAAGATGGCAAAGAGCATGTTCATACTGGGGGACAAGCACCTCCACTTCCTTTTGGAGGCGGCGCCGGAGCAGGAGTATCTGTACAACCGGTTGCTTTTTTGGTCGTAGGAAATGGGAATATTCGGCTTCTTCCAGTTGATAGTAACGTGGTAGTTGACCGTTTGATTGATACAGTTCCTGATTTGTTAGATCGAATTACAGGTATGTTTCACAAGAAAAAGAAAGTTTCGGAAGATATCATCATCGCCCGTGACTAATGGCATTATTATCTAGATTTAGGCCAAACAAAAAGAACGGATACGTTCTTTTTTGTTTGGCTTTTTCATACTTATCATAAAGTATAACTTGGTTACATACTTTATGGAGCTCCCTTCTCGCCATCACGGTGCCTTACCATCACGACACCTTGCCATCCATGGCGGTGTTCTAATCTCAACCATCCTTGGTTGAGTCATAGCGGCGCTCTAACCTCGAACGTCCTGTTCGAGTCATGGCCAGCGCATAAGTTATCATGAACGAGGCGGCCGCCTTCGCTGAAGCTGACAGAATGACTAATACGTGCGAAGACAGTGTCTTCGGGCGCCAGCCAAGTTTTCTATAGGCAGGGGGGTGGGACATGGTTAATCTCATTTGGCTTTTAATGTTGGCGATTGGGATTATTGTCTCAGCGTACAATGGACATATCGAAACTGTTACTGCCTCTGCCATGAAAGCAGCCGAATTGGGGGTAGAGGTTGCCATTGAACTGATTGGCGTGATGAGCTTGTGGTTAGGGCTCCTGCGTTTAGCCGAGGAAGCAGGTTTTGTCAGAGGAATTGCCCGAATATTTGGTCCTTTAGTTCGTCTTTTATTTCCTTCTCTAAAGCCGAATAGTCCTGCACTGGGAGCCATTATCATGAATTTAAGTGCTAATGTACTAGGCTTGGGTAATGCTGCAACCCCTTTTGGCTTGAAGGCTATGCAAGAACTTCAAAAAGAAAACTCTACACCAGACGTGGCCAGCCCAGCAATGATTACGTTTCTAGCCTTAAATACCTCTTGTATAACGCTTATCCCAGCTACGATCATTGGTGTGCGTCTTAAGGCAAATTCCGTTAATCCAACCGAGATAATTGGAACAACAATAGTCGCGACAGGATGCGCAATGACTGTCGCCATCCTGGTAGATTATTTTATTCGTAGGAGAAGTAGGAGAAAACGATGAACGTTATTGCTGAGATTTCACGCTGGGCTATCCCTATACTTTTATTACTCATCCCTGTGCTGGCTTATCTGCGCAAGGTTCCCGTCTACGAATCCTTCGTAGCAGGAGCGGAGGATGGATTTAAAACAGGAGTTAAAATCCTCCCCTTTTTGATTGGCATGTTGGTATCCATTAGAGTTTTCATAGACTCAGGGGCATTGGAAATAGTAGCCCGCTGGCTACAGCCAGTCTTTATGTTTTTAGGTTTAGATTCAAATATTGCTGACATCATTCCGCTAGCTATTATGCGCCCCCTCAGCGGATCAGGCGCTTTAGGAGTAGCAACACAACTGATTAATCAACATGGACCAGATTCCTATATTGGACGTTTAGCGTCAACTCTCCAAGGGAGTACGGATACGACATTCTTTGTCCTAACGGTCTATTTTGGTTCAGTAGGCATTAAAAAGTACCGATACGCACTCAAATTGGGCTTAATAGCGGATGCTATTGGTTTAATAGCTTCAGTATGGATCGTCAACAAGGCGTTTTATTGAACCGTTCTTTGTGCATACTAACGATGAACCGAAAGGGGGACATTGTTGTATGCTTTATATTGTTTTACCAGCTTATAATGAAGAGCAAGCGCTACCAGCTTTACTCGAGGATATTGAACAGACCTGCGCACCCATCCCCCATCAGATCGTGATCGTCAATGATGGGAGCACTGATCATACTTCAGATGTAGTAAGAAGTTTTGCTCAAATACATCGAAATATTCACAACGTGAATCACTCTCAAAATCAAGGTCTAGGAGCTGCCTTAAACAGCGGTTTCCAATATGTCTTGAATTTCCACAGGTTTTCTGGAGACCTATTAGATGGTCAGCTTGAGAAGAATCTGAACGCTCCGGATATTGTCATTACAATGGATGCAGATAATACTCAACCCGCAGATTGTATTCCCCTGCTTTATGATGCTATATGTGCTGGGGCTGACCTCGTGATTGCCTCTCGCTACGTTTCAGGTGGGGAACAAAATGGGCTTTCTTTAGGGCGGAGGGGATTATCTTGGGGAGCTGGTAGAGTGATGCATTATTTTGCCCCGATCAAAGGAGTACGGGATTATTCTTGTGGCTACAGAGCTTATCGCCTTGCCTTATTGGCCGAAGGGACTCGACAATATGGCCCGGAAATTATTAAAAGTCGCAATTTTTCCGGGATGGTTGAATTGCTTCTCAAAGTTGCACCCTTTGCAGAGTGTGTCACTGAAATTCCTTTAAAACTTCATTATGAGCTCAAAAAAGGTGCCAGTAAACTGAGAATATTACCAACAATTTGGGGATATGTCCAACTGATATATCAACTAAAACGTAATAAGTGGAGAACAGTAGAATGGGCCGAGGAATAAGACGATGGTGGTTGTTTTTAATATTTCTAGTGGCCTTAGGACTTAGGCTGCGAGGAATTACTAACCCATTATTAGACAATCAGGCTTGGCGACAAGCCGATACGGCGAGCATGGCAAGCCATATGCTCGGGCGCCTAACCGATCTACCTAATGTCTTTATTCCACTACTTAGTTATGATGGAATAACCCCTCAAAGAGTAGAATTAGAGTTTCCATTTTTACCCTACCTTTTAGCATGGACCTGGACCATTTTCGGTTGGGCAGATCTTTGGGGACGGTTATGGTCGGTTATGCTATCGCTGCTTACGATCGGCGGAATTTATTATTTGGGAAGACAGATGTTTACAGATCGGGCAGGGCTTTTGGCAGCTGCTATTTATGCCTTAATGCCCTTATCGATTTATTATGGTCGAGTTGTCATGCCTGAACCGATGGCCCAAGCTTGGAGTGTTTGGGCGTTGGCTATACTCTGCAAGTGGAGGAAATCCCAAGCGGAGAGCGGAAGTTGGAAAGTAGGTCTATTGATGGCCGGTGCAATACTTGCTAAGCTTCCGCAGTTGATGTTGTTTCCAGTAGCCCTGCTCTTGGGTTTTTGGCCTCTCAAATCGAAGGCGGCAGGACAGCTTCTTCGTTATAGTGTGATTGTGCTCATTCTACCTATGGTATACTATTTGTGGGTACATTATTACGCACCGCCTTCAAGTCAATTCGTTTCCGGTATAATGACTGGAAATATGGCCAATCCCAATCTGGACTGGAAGTTATTAGGTAAAAACATCGAGCAAGGACTGACACTTAGTATGCTTATCCTTGCAGGTATAGGCGTACTTCGACTTTTATTTTTTCCTTCTCCAGTACGAATGGTCCTTTTGACTTGGCTGGGAGTGAGTGTTCTTTATGTTGGAGTCGTTTGTGTGCGGATTCCCTTGGATTATTATTTAGTGCCGATTCTGCCGCTTATAGCCTTGCTAAGCGCCTATGCCCTCGATGAAATAAAAGATATTCGAGGAGTATTGTTAGTGATCGTGCTTATAGCCTTGCTCAATTTAGATGCTTATACCTATTTAACTCCAAAGTATCAGTGGAGTTCAGACTATCTCATTCAGGCACGATGGATTAAAGAAAATACACCTGAATCCAGTATATTAGTGTTAAGCGACTCGCCCCCAATGACGTTTTATTATGCGAACCGGGTAGGGTTTCGATTAACCACTGTAAAAGATCAAGAAATGGCTACTCAACTACTGCAAAAATTCCCAGCAGATTATCTTGTTCGACTGCCGCGAAGTGAACAAAAAGACCAATTCTGGGAAAAGGTCCAAGGAAGTTATCCGGAAATCGGTCCGGGAATTTATGATTTGAAAGCCAAATAGAATTCTTGTGGCATTGAGTTGTGCTTAAGTAGACAAAGGAGAAAGATAATGGAAGGTGAGAGTATGGAATTAGACGTAGGGGGCGGAGAACGTTTGCAAAAAGTACTCGCCCAAGCTGGGGTTGCTTCACGACGACATGCCGAGAAACTGATCCTTGACGGTCGTGTGACGGTTAATGGAGATAAGGTGACAGCTTTAGGGACCAAAGTCGGGGTTCGAGATCAGATCGAAGTGGATGGACGTCTGGTTAAACGAACCGAGGCTTTGTACTATTATTTACTGAATAAACCAGTCAGCGTGATTACCAGTGCCAGCGACCCAAGAGGGCGACCGACTGTGGTCGATTTACTAAAAGATGTTCCGGTTCGGGTTTATCCGGTTGGCAGGTTGGATTATGATACTTCTGGATTATTGGTTATTACGAACGATGGAGAGTTAGCTCATCGTTTAATGCATCCCTCGCATGGAATTGAGAAGACCTACAGAGTTTGGGTCCAAGGTCCGGTAGGTATTCATGCTCTTGAAACTTTGCAGCAGGGGGTACTTTTAGAAGATGGAAAAACCGCTCCCGCCCAAGTTCAGCGCGTAAGCGGTCTTTCCCAGCGGACGAAAGGAGGCTTAAAGAACGATTCCCTGGAAGTCTTGGAAGTGACGATCCATGAGGGGCGAAATCGCCAAATCAGACGAATGTTTGAGGCTGTTGGATATTTAGTCGTCAAACTTGAACGAATTCGATTCGGGCCATTGACATTAACCCAAAACCTTACTCTCCACCCAGGTTCTTACCGGGCTCTTACTGAAGAAGAAGTCAAGCAATTGCGTTCCAATGTGGGACTTTGAAGATAAGAAAGTTAACCAAAAGGGTATATAGGGTGCTCGATTTCTTTGTTCCAGATTTCTATGTCTCTTCCGCCAAAGGAACGCAAGGCATTGGCCACGGAATTAATTTTTTCATGGCTGGTCTGGATCAGAACTAACCAGTGCCCTGTGCGAACTTCATGTTCATAATGTCTAGCTCTAGTCTCAGAAAGACCATAGCTAAATAGAGCTTCGTTCAACCCGCGACTCTGAGGTTGGTGCATTAGTTGACTGGCCAGCGGTCCAGCGACGACAACTTCGCCAAGGTCCGAAACCACAAAGGGCGGAGCTTGAACTAACCAGGCATTAAATTTGTCCAAGTTGATTTCACTGGGGTAATAAGCCAATTCATTGGCAATTTCTTCGCGAAACTCACCTTGGTGAATATATTCGCTTCGAACTATAACCGATATTTTACTGTTAGCTAAGGATTCCCCTTGAATTTCTTCAATAGCCTCTTTAGTCTGTTGAGGTCCTTTAAAAATAGCAATGGCAGTTTTGAGCATTTTGTACCCCCCTAAAAATATACCTTTGGATTTTTCTTAGTATGTCCAAAATTCTAACCCTAAAGCAAGGCTTGCAGGAGAAATATAAACCTTTGGAGAATAATTTTAACTACGTAATTGCGAAAAATGTTCTTATATCTTATAGAATGAGTTAATTAGGAAACGGGGAGAGCCATTTATGAAGATTCGGATTGGAAATGAGCTTCTAACTGAACACGTTCGCGTACGGATTCGGGTAGATTATCGCGGAGAATCAAAAAGTGGACGATTTTTCTTTGGAGGCAAGAGTAAAGAACTAATGGCTGAATCGATCCGGGAACAACAGGTTGCTTTACTTCGCAATGTTCCACTGCAAGGTATCTTTATTGAAGATATCGATTTGAGTCTAGATATCTATACTGTGACAGAGAGTGAGGGGAGACGCTCCCAAGAGGTTGCTTATGCCCCTATTATTTTGACACTTCGGATCGAGAACCTCGACGATTTGCTTCCTATCCTGATTAAACCCGAGTTTCGAAAGATTGAGTTTCTTAGTCCTGAAACAGTTTCACTTCACCGCTTGGATATGGAACGCCTGCTCTTTCGGTTAAGTCAATCATTTCAGCAAGAGATGAAACTATTAGAACATAAATATTCACGTTAGGCTTGGATGAGTTAACAAATTTCACTGGGAAGGGGTTACAGCTAACCCCTTCCTAAACTTTTGGAAGACGAAATTTTGAATTTTATATTGAAATTTCTATTAAATTGAATTAATATAGGGATAAGTGGTCTGACAGTCAGACACAGCCAGACAAAAACTAAATAAATGGTAGATATCTTCATTTTTAAGGGGGTAAATGGATGTTAGCTCGTGAAGTCTTACAAGAACTAGTTCAAGTGCTCGGTGCAGAGAATGTCCTCACAGAGCAGGAAGACTTACTGACCTATGCTTATGACGCAACCGCTGCCATGAAACATCATAAGCCGGATGTAGTGGTTTCGCCCCTTTCTACCGAACAGGTGTCAGAGGTTGTAAAAATTGCCGTACGCCATCAAATCCCAATCTATCCACGTGGTTCAGGAACTAACCTTAGCGGGGGAACCATTCCCACTAAGGGGGGGATCGTACTCTCCATGCTCAATCTCAACAAAATCCTAGAGGTAGATCAAGATAATTTAACAGCAACTGTTCAACCTGGAGTGATCATCCAAGCTCTCAATGATGAAGTGGTTAAATTAGGTTTGTTGTATCCCCCGGATCCAGGAACCGTGACAACAGCGACCATGGGTGGTTCGGTATCCGAATGCTCAGGTGGATTGCGCGGACTGAAATACGGAGTTACCAAGCATTATATTATGGGCCTACAATTGGTCTTAGCCAATGGAGAAGTCATTCGTTGGGGTGGAAAAACGGTCAAAAACGTCACAGGGTATGATTTAGTTGCCCTCTTTACCGGCGCTGAAGGAACACTGGGGATTATCACGGAAATTATCGTGAAGCTGATACCAGCCCCAGAGGCACGCAAAAGCATTCTAGCCATTTTTGATGATGTCGATAAGGCTGGGAAGGCCATTGCTTCTATTATTCGCAATAAGATTATTCCAGCAACCCTCGAAATTATGGATAATGCGACCATTCAAACAGTTGAGCATTTCGTGCATGCGGGGCTCCCCTTGGATGCAGAAGCCGTGCTGTTGGTTGAAGTAGATGGGTATAAAGAAGTAGTTGAGCGGGAAGCAGTTTTGGTCGAGCAAATTTTACAGGCTGAGGGAGCTACTGAGGTGAAAATTGCCAAAAACGATAAAGAACGGGATCTATTGTGGTTGGCTCGCCGAAGTGCCCTGCCCGCTCTTGCTCAGAAAAGACCGACGACAGTCTTAGAAGATGCCACGGTTCCACGCAGCAAAATTCCCGATATGCTCAAAGCAATTCGTAGAATTGCCGAAAAGCATCGTCTTCAAATTGCCACATTCGGGCATGCCGGAGATGGTAATTTGCACCCTACAATTCTTACGGATGAACGGGATACAGACGAAATGAAACGAGTTCATCTTGCTGTAGACGAAATTTTCCAAGTGGCGATTTCTCTAGGAGGAACTCTTTCAGGGGAACACGGGATTGGGATTGCTAAAATGAAATATCTAGATTTGGAATTTGGAGAAGCCGGTGTTGCAGCATTACGACGTATAAAAGAAGCCCTGGATCCCAACTATGTGTTGAACCCTGGGAAGATTGTAAGGAGGGACTAATCGTGTCCGTATATAATTCGCTGGATTCGATTACCGATGAACTCCATAAATGTATGAAGTGCGGAAACTGCATGGCCGTATGCCCGATTTATAAAGAAACTCGTCAAGAAGTGGGCGTTGCCAGGGGAAAAATCAGTTTAGTGGAGTACCTTATTTCAGGAGAACTTGACATGACAAAGGGACTAGCGGATCGCTTTTCCCTTTGCACTACCTGCATGGCCTGTAATACCAACTGTCCTTGCGGGGTTCGATTTGATAAAATCATCCTTGCTGCAAGGGCAGAAGCTGTTCGCAAAAAAGGATTGCATTCAGTTAAAAAGATTGCCTTTACCGCGTTAAAGATGCAGAAATTGTTCGATTTAGGCATGAAGGCAGGTAGTGTATTCCAGGGCGTAGCCTTAAAGCACTTGCCTCATAAAAGTGATCGGATCGCGCGGATGCGTTTTGACGTTGGCATAGGAACTGAAAAAGTGTTTCCCATGTTGGCCAAGAAAACTTTGAGGTCTGAATTTCCTGAAGTAATATCGGTCAAAAACCCAAAAAAACGAGTGGCCTTTTTTACGGGGTGTATGATCAATTATTTCTACACAGACATCGGTAGAGCAGTCGTTGAGGTGCTTACTGAAAATGATATCGAAGTCGTCATTCCCAAGAACCAGGGATGTTGCGGTATTCCAGCCTCTGTCAATGGAGACGTTCACTCAGCCCGTGCCTTAGCAAGACGTAATCTGCGGGCCTTCGAAAAATTAGGTGCCGATGCCTTAGTCGTAGCCTGTTCTTCGGGAGGGACCGCTTGGAAGCATGTCTTTACTGAACTATTGGAGAATGATCAGGAGTTTAAAGCCTTGGCAGATAAATGGGCTGGAAAGTCCTACGATATTTCCGAGTTCCTTATTCATAAAGTACCCTTTAAAAAAGAAGGTTTAGGTCGTGTGGAACGCAAAGTAACCTATCATGATCCTTGCCACTTAAACCGTGGGCAGGGGATCAGCAGTGAGCCACGCGAAATCCTAAAGAGTATTCCCGGAGTAGAAGTGATTGAAATGAAAGAGCCAGGTCGGTGTTGTGGTATGGCCGGATCTTTCAGTATAGTACACCCTGATCTTTCCGTGCAGATATCAGATCGTAAAACGGCTGATATTGCCCTAACTCGTACAGACACCGTAGCAACGGGCTGTCCTGCTTGCCGCTTGCAACTGAAAAGTGGGGTTGAAAATGCTGGAATTGAGGAAGAAGTAGTGCACACAATCCAAATTCTCGCAGAATCTTATCGGTCAGGAAAAAAAAGGTAATTCCTTATTAAAGCTTGGTATTGCTCTAATCAAGGACTATTGAACATGGAAACACTCAACAAATAAGTGTTTCCATGTTCTTTTAAGTTCAGACTTGTGTTACACTATTTACTGGTACAATTATTGATACCAATGACGAGGAGTGAAAAAGGGTGAATCTAAAACCCATTAAAACCCGAAAAATTTACGAGCAGATTGTCGACCAAGTAGGACACCTAGTTGCTGAAGGACAGTTAAAACCCGGTGACCGTTTACCTTCAGAACGAGAATTAGTTGAGCGGTTTCAAGTAAGTCGAGCCTCTATTCGAGAGGCTATTAGTGCTCTTGAGATGATGGGTTTAATCGAAGTTCGTTCTGGAGAAGGAACGTACATTAGACAGGTTAACATTGAATCGGTGATTACCCCTCTCGCTTGGATGCTTTTCATTGAAACTGATTCGGATTTAGAGCTTTATGAAGCTCGAAAGATTTTGGAGGTCCAGGCTGCGGGATTAGCGGCAGAGAGAGCGGATGATGATGAGATCAAAGATTTGTATGAGGCACTAGAAATTATGCGCATGGACCTTGAAAACCATCGTTTAGGGGAAGATGCTGATCATCAATTCCATTACTCAATTGCTAGGGCAACGCATAATAAAATTCTAATTCGTCTCATGAATACGCTCTCCGATACTATGCAAAAATCGTTAAAATCAAGCCGCAGTCGACTCTACGAACGCGGTGACACCCCAAAGAAATTATATGATGAACATTGTAAAATTTATGAGGCGATAAAAAATCATGATGCAGAAAAGGCCCAAAAATTTATGTTGGACCATTTGCTCGGGGTCGAGAGACACTTGGCAAAGTATTTAAATATAGACTAAAAATGGCGGAAACACTAATAGTGCTTCCGCCTCTTTTTTAGTTTATTCAGACTTTCACTCTCATGCCGCTATGTGGCGTCACTGACGAATGCCAATGCGCCATAAAGGGCATCCTAGGAGGCATTCGTCACAGAAGTCTCGATGTCAGCCTTAGCTGAACAAGTTCTTATCGAAAGCTGATTGAAAAGTTGTAGTTAGAGGAAATTTGGGATTAAAAGCGAATAGTCATGTAGGAGGAAATGATAGTGAGGATAAGATTATGACATGTCAAATGGTATACTACAATGGGAACTGTCTTAATACGAAAAAGCCGTTTGCCCAGCCTTGTCAATTGTGTATAGAACGTTGTCCGCATCAAGCTATCTCAGAGTATCGACAGCTGGATGCTAAACAATGTACGGAATGCGGAGTGTGTATGGCCGTGTGCCCGAGTGACGGTTTTGCAGATCGGACCATGGACAATCTTCATGATTTTCTAATAGAGACTGAAAAAATTGTTTTAAATTGCCCTAAAGCAAGGCCCCTCGGGTTTGAAATCCCTTGCTTGGGAATATTTGATCGAGATAGCTGGATGACACTTGCGATTTTGGCTAAGGAAAAGTCTGTCACGATTATGACTGGTGTATGTTCAGATTGCGATGATCGTCTTGCTTGCGCAACGAGTGTTCAGATTTTTAAACAGGTTCATCTGGACTGGCCAGAGCATCCCCTTGTCCACATTCAAGTTCACTCGGATGAAGGGAGTGCTATTGAACCAGAGCCTGCAGTTGTTGCCCCTCTCCATTTGAAACGGAAAACAAAATCAGGCTGGAGGCAAATGAGCAAGGAAAAGATGGAAGAATGGCTACCAAGCCTGGCCGGCGATGATATATATCCAATACCCAAATCGCGTCAGTGGCTGATTGAGGCTTTAGGGGCTGCTTCAGAGGAGAAAATCCCCTTCAGAGCTTTAACCGTTTCCGATAGTTGTACAAGTTGCGGTGTCTGTGCAGCAATTTGCCCACAAGGCGCGTTACAAAAGCGAGAAGAGATGAATCCTGATCCGAGTACAGAGGAGCTTAACACAGAGGATAAGATCCAGAAATTGCGTCTTATTCTGGAACCCCAAAAGTGTGTTCATTGCCAGCGATGCGTGGAAACTTGCCCTCCAAAAGCATTATCATTTAAGCTTAAATCATTGTCACATCGTTTACTTACGGGTAAAATACTGATCCACGAGGGTCAGCCGGGGTATTGCATTCGATGTGGCAAACGGATTTTTGATAAGGCTGAATTATGTTTAGTCTGCGCAACCAGTAATCCTGATGGCCGCGGTTTTTTTTCGAACTAGCTTTATAGGAGCATGCCAGAGTGGAGGAGCTTAGGAATGGTGACTTCCGCAGCCGCACCCGCACTGGGCACTAGGCTCGTGTGCTTGTTTCTTAGGTTCGCGCAAAAGCTGATTGGCTAAATGAGTTACATGAGAAATGGGCTGTTGTTGAATCTCTTTAGCCAAATTGATAACTTCTTCGATTTCTTGGGGGGTTAAACCTAAGTTTAGGGCCGCTGTGACCGTAACACGAAGGGTTGCAAGGGCATTACAGGCTACTGCTGCAGATATTTGTACTAGAGCAAGGGTCCGTTGGTCGAGACTCATGAAACATTCCTCCTAATTTTGCTTTAGCTGTTCTTGGGACTTGCGATAATCTTAGCACAGAAGAGTTCTGAGGGCAAAGGGGAGGAAGTGTCTTAACATCCTACGCCGGTAAGTATTTCCATTGGGATCACGGCTTCGGCGATACTCTCCACTGGAGACTATCGTGTTTCATTGCTATTCGCTTGATGATATGGCTAAAACTCAAAACCTCTGGGCTTTCTGGTCGAATGCTATGCCGTCACGGTGCCTTACCGTCCATGGCGGCGCTCTAATCTCGAACGTTCTGTTCGAGTCTTGGCGCATTCGACACTTGGCACGTCCTGTGCCGGCGCATGTGAACCGTTGAGTTTCTTAAAAAAATTTGAAATCCTGTTCTTTTCCTGCATGGCTTTAAATCTTCTTTAAAGGGAAATATTATCATCAAAAGGAATTGGTGGTTTTTTGTAGAAAGTAAATAAAAGTGATAAATTTGCATAAAGTCAATATATATTAAAGATAATCATTATCTACTATTGAATCATGTTATATCGACAAAAAATAATTAAGTATTATGTGGGGACTTTATTATTTAGGAGGTGGATTGTATTGCAATTTTCCATAGGAGTAGAGTATGCATTACATTGTTTATTATATATGGTAGATATTCCATCAGGAAAGGCTGTTGGAATTAAAGATTTAGCGACATTTCAGGGAGTTTCAGAAACTTATTTATCAAAAGTATATACAAAATTAAGGAAAGCCGGGATTGTGAAGTCAATTTCAGGTGTTAATGGGGGATATGAGTTAGCACGTATTCCAGAAAGCATAACCTTTTGGAATATAGTTGAAGCAGTAGAAGGGACGACTCCATTATTTCAATGTGCAGAGATTAGACAAAATGAGATATTGTTTGATAAAAATAATTTACCTGATACATATACAAAATGTCCTTGCTTGATAAAAGTTGTAATGGTAGAAGCAGAAGACCAGATGAGACAGTATTTGAACAATAAGACTTTAGGATGGCTTCATGAACAAGTTAGTAACAAGATTCCTGAAGAGCATGGAAAAGCAACGATTGAATGGTTCAATAATACTAAATCGCGATAAAATTTAAGAAGCATAAAATTGCCACATCAGATTTCTCCAAAACGATTGTTTAATATGCGTGTCTTTGAATTGTCGAGACGAACATTCAAATTACGGAGAACAGCACTATAAATTGGTGTGGCTTTTTTGTAGGCATTAAAACTTAATTCGCTACGTCGAATTATGCTTATTATGCGTCGTAACGATCTTACAGAGGTTTAACGGGACATCCGCCCGTGGTGCCCTCTGGTCTCGTTAGGCTTATGTTGATATAAACAGCCCGATTATCCATTTCATTTTTAACAATATATCATGAAAAGAGGCAGCAGATATTCCATTAGAATATCTGCTGCCTCAACAATTGTCGGAGAACCGGTTATCTTTTTAGGTAAATATTATTTGACCTCCAGCTGAGATGTCATAAAATTCTCCTACTGTCAATATTTTTTCTACTTGATCGCAAAAATCTTCTTTTTTCAATTTGAACATCTCTACGCTAGCTAAGCAAGCATATATTTTGCCGCCAGCATCATCAATCATTTCGATAAATTCCGGTATTGGCGGAATATCTAATTCTTCCATCTGCTTCTTCATCATCCTAGTTGCAAAATACGACATTCCGGGAATAGCTCCAATTAAAGTGGGTATACCCATTGCCGGATTACCAACAGTGGCAACTTTAATATTGGCCATCTTCTTTTTAGTGATTGCATCCATTCCAAAAAATGTGAAAAATAGATTGGCTTCGATTCCTTGCATTCTTGCTCCATTAGCCATAATTAACGCTGGGTATATTCCCTCCAGAGATCCCTTTGATACAACAATCGAGACCTTTTTAATCTTTTCGTTATTTGACATTTTTCTTTCCCCTTCCATTTAAACACAACTAACAGGCTTGCTTAATCCAGCTATTTTAGCAGCCTTTAAGATAGGTCCTTCTGGAAACAGTGCATATAGTTCTTTGGTTGCAATACCGCCTGCATTTTTAACTCTTCTAATAGTTGGCATTTTTTCTGTTTCAGCAAAATCCTTCTGTAAGAATTCAATCACTTTCCAATGACCTTCAGTTAATTCGTTAATTCCAATTTCTTTTGCTATTGCCCAAGCTATTTCTTTGTTCCATTGAGCCTGATTAGTCAAGTATCCTTCTTCAGTAACGTCTACAGAATAACCCGCAATTACTTTTTCCATAGCTAATCCTCCCTAATTATTAGTGATTTCTATGCTTAAACATCAACCGATAATCCTTCAAGTTTCTTGCCGCTCTTTTTCATATCTGGCGAAACAGTAGGAATCGGAATGCCTTTCAATAGCATATTCCAGTAGATGTGTCTAAAAGCCAATTTCCCTAAGTGGTTTATTCTCGTTTCTTTTAAGAGTGAAAAAGGGCCAATCCCAGGCAGAGGAAATGTTCCTTCAACAGGCTCAATTTCATAATTAAAATCAATTAAAAGTGCTTTATGGTATCCTGATTCGATAAAACAGTTTGCGTGACCATCGAAGCTAGCAGTTAAAGGCTGATTATTAATATAACTTAGGATATTATGAGTTAGAATTTCTGCTTCAAAATGGGCGACAGAACCAGCCTTTGAAGCTGGAATATCGGTGGCATCCCCAATGACAAATATATTCTTGTGAGCTTTAGATTGAAGAGTATGTTTGTCAGTCGGTACAAAGTTTAAGTCGTCACCTAAATCAGAGCGTTCTATCAGCTTGCTTCCCATATTTACCGGAATCGTTACAAGAAGATCGTAAGTTACTTCTCTGTCATCCAACGATACAAGCTTTCTGCTTTCCGCATCTACATGACTCACATTGAAATTCTTAATTAAATCTATATTTTTTTGTGGAAAATAGTCACCTAAGACATCTGCACACTTCTGCTTCGTAAAGGCACTGTCTAGTGGAGTAACATAACTTAGTTCGACCTTTTTACGATTTTTTTTCTTTTCTGAAAAGAACCAGTCTGCAAGAAAAACAAATTCAAGTGGAGCAACGGGACATTTAATTGGCATTTCACTTATGTGAACAACTAATTTACCTCCCTCCCAATTTTTCAATTTATCCCTTAGGGCAACTGCACCCTCAATAGTATAGAAGTCGAAAATATCTTTTCTCCAGCCCTGGTCTACCCCTTCCACTTCTTCGGGGGCAATTTCACATCCTGTTGCAATAATTAATATGTCATAAGGGATAATTTTCTCGTCGCCTAATATGACTTGTTTTTTTTCTGCTTCAATCAACTCTATAGGAGCTTGAATATATTTCACCTCCTTTGGAAGAAGGTTAGTTTTTTCTTTTATTACGTCTTTTTCCGAATAGACCCCAAAAGGAATGAACAGAAACCCTGGTTGATAGTAATGTTTTTCATGTTGATCGACAATCGTTATTGACCATTCATTTTTGTTAACTTTCTTGACAAGATGATTGGCCATCATAGTTCCAGCGGTACCTGCCCCCAAAATTAATATTTTCTTCATATTTAACTCCCATTCCGCCTTCTTGATGTATAATTTCTCATGAAGGCTTAAATTTTTATTAACTGATCTTTAAAATATTTTCAAGTATTTTAGTTATTTCCTTTTTTATATCTTTTTCTTCAACTAATGCCTTTTCTATAAATTGCTCAACCATATGTTTATTAATCATTAGCTTAACCTTTGTCATGGAGGCGGTTACAGCCGCCATTTGTACCAAAATATCAGCGCATTCTTTTCCTCCTTCAATCATCTTTTCTATACCGCTGATGTGACCCCGAATAATTCTAAAACGGTTAATTATGGTTTCTTTCTCGGTGTCAACCATATTAACAACTCCTAATTTCTTCATTTACACTTAGTTCATACTTTAACTAGTAAAACCTTATTCCCGCCCCCGGGGGGGGAGGTTTAAAGTTATTGTACTATTCCTATGTGTTTGTGTCAATGGAAAATCCACAAAAATACCATTACAGACACGCTATAATAGAGCTATCAAGCTTGCTCTTGTTTCTCTTATTAATTTAAAAAACCTTGATACTCTCTGCTTTCAGAGATCTCAAGGTTTTATAGTAACGATTTACAAATCTAACTTATGGTGGGTTTGAGAGGACTCGAACCTCCGACCCCAATGTCATCAAGCTGTGCTGACATAATTAGGAAGACTTTTATTTAGCTTATAAATCGGCTAAATAAAAGTTGATAAAAATATTCAAAAAGATGCAAAAACCACTTGACTCTCACAAAATATCGCTATAATTATTTTGAATACCATTTATTGGCATATAGGATGAAGGACGTTATATCTATATGAAAAAACTTTTCTAGAGGGACTTATCCGTACAGAACAGCTTATTGACGATATTGTGTTTATGTGTGAAAATCTAAAGAAAGCTACCTGTTTTAAAGCAGCCCATTGTTATTCGGCGGAACTTGTCGTTCCGAGTAGGGTCCGGGAACCTACAGGAACTTACTCGGAACGACAACAAATGATACCTTGCGAGCAAGTTCCGCCGAGTACCAATGTTCAATGAACTTTCCTTCGGGTTATCTTGTTTGACTATTTATCTTAGGCTCAGCACTTGCATGGTGCGAACAAAGTGCAAGTTGGGGACGGCTCGTGACTTGCATGCTTGACTTCATGCCCGTTCGCATATGTTTCATTGGGAGGAAGTATTTTAACCTGAATAGAGGGGTAGAATTATAAAATTTAATTTCCAAAGCAATAGTGTACATATTATTTAGTTAAAGAAGAAATGTTAAGTTATGGCCTCTGGCTTGAAAAGAGCCACTAAAGAAAGGAATAAACTATGAACGAGTATCAAGTTATTGTGGTTGGTGGTGGAGCTGCAGGTATGATGGCTGCTGGACAAGCGGCTATAGGAAGCGCGAAGGTTCTTTTAGTTGAAAAGAAAGAACGTCTGGGCCGGAAGATTGCGATCACTGGTAAAGGACGTTGTAATATAACGAACGAAGAAAACGTGTCAGATTTTATCAGCCACTACCCTGGAAATGGACGGTTCTTGCACGGTATTTTAAGAGGTTTCGATAATGTAGCCTTACGGGATTTTTTTGCTCGGTACGGGGTCGAGACGAAAGTCGAACGTGGAGGACGTGTTTTCCCGATTTCAGATGACGCTGAAAAGATTGTAGATGCCTTAGCGGCGTTTTTAACAGAAACAGGAGTAGAGGTCCGATCTGGAATCACGGTTGAGGAAATTCTAGTTGAGAACGGTCATGTTGCTGGGGTTCGAGGACATGGTCAGAAAAAGTTCTTGGCGCCTGTAGTGATCGTTTGTACGGGAGGCTCATCCTATCCAGCGACCGGGTCAAGTGGGGATGGATTTCGATTTGCCCGTAAACTGGGGCACAAAGTAATAACCCCCAGGCCCGCTTTGGTGCCACTTAAAACGGCGGAAGATTGGGTGAAGGAGCTTCAGGGATTATCCTTGAAGAACGTTGAGGGGTCCTTGTGGATCGATGGAAAGAAGCAGATAACTGAGTTTGGCGAAATGCTGTTTACACATTTTGGGGTATCCGGTCCCATTATCTTAACCATGAGCCGTCGCGCAGGGGATGCCTTGTGTAACGGGGAGCAGGTCGAGTTACGGGTTAATTTTAAACCAGCCCTTACCCAAGAACAATTAGATGCCCGTGTTCAACGTGATTTTCAAAAGTACAGCAATAAGCAGTTTAAGAATGCTCTGGATGACCTATTACCTCAAAGTCTGATTCCGGTTATGATCCGTTTGAGCGGAATTAACCCAGAAGGAGTAGTGCATCAAATCAGCCGCGAACAACGAAAACGCTTGCTCAGACTGTTACAAGAGTTGCCTATGACGATTACAGAAACCCTTTCTATAGAGACCGCGATTGTTACAGCCGGTGGAGTTGATGTTAAAGAGATTAACCCCAAAACAATGGCTTCAAAATGTCTTGAAGGGCTTTATTGGGCCGGTGAAGTAGTGGATGTCGATGGTATTACAGGAGGTTATAACCTTCAGGCGGCCTTTGCAATGGGCTATCGGGCGGGATGTGCGGCTCGAGAGGTTGCTTTATCCGTGGTCTGATTTAGACATCTCTTGCATAAACTCTATTTGAGGTGGTGCAAGTGCGTCGTAGAGGAAGCCTGTTAGAGTGGCTCTGGAATATTGTCCAGCGGGGAGAACGCCGGATCATTCGAGTCGTGGTCTTGGCATCGGTAATACTTGTCTTAATGCAGTTAAGTGCAATTAGAGATCCGGTACAATTTTATATGGCAATGGCAGAACGGGTTGAAGCTCCTTCTTTGGACCTTCCTTCCCTTGCCAAGCCAACCTTAGTAGAATCAGTTAACGTCTGGAATGTGACATTGAAAGCGATACCAGCTGCACCGATTCGTGTACTTCAAAATGGTAAAGTTATTGCGACTTTAGCCAAGGGGGAACAGCAAATAACGGTTCAATCCGGTCAAATCCAACTGGATGGTGTGGGTATAGCTCAGCGCATTCAGGTTCAAGTCCTCAAGAAAGATCCTCAATTACTTGAGCCGCGTCAAAACCAGATTTTCGTGGTGCAGGGAAATATTCAGAATGTAACTGTAAGGCACTAATCTTGCAAAGCTCTCTTTAGCGTAATATAATTACATCAATCATAAATATATTTTCTCATAAACTATTGAGAAAAGGAGGGTAGAATGGTAGGATGGGAATTATTCGCTTTAGTATAGAAGAATGGTGGGATGGTTAAATTAAGAAATCAAAGACACTACTTAGTGTCTTTTTCTACCATTCCGCACGTCTTGTTCACGAATAAGAGTGGGATCAATTCGTGGGAAAGGAAGAATGCGTACATGGCACAAAGTAAAAAGATTGCGCTCGCAGCATTAAGAATGGCGATGACAGAGAGCAGAGAAGAAGAGGCTCAATTAAAAGAGTCTTATCAACGGTTGGGGGTAAAAACTGCTGCAGTCGATTATGGTGGAGAGTATATTAGTTCGGTTCGCAAGATCGTAGAACGGGCAATTGTAGCGGCAAAACGCGAAGGAGCTATTAAAGAAACACATGGGGATGAAGGGGCTGTAGCCGGTGCAACTCGCGAGGCCTTAAGTCAAATCATGAATAAAGCTTTGGGTTTAAATATTGGCGGAAAGATTGGAATCGCTCGTCAGAGTGATCATTTGAGCGTAGCGGTATTCTTCGGAATAGGGCTCTTGCATCTAGATGAAGTAGCAGTAGGATTAGGACATCGCGTCGCTCCTAAGGAATAGGGGGGGTGGGCATGGTGCGAGGAATACGAGGTGCGACAACGGTAGATCGCAATGATCCTCAGGAAATCCGTGAAGCAACCCAGGAACTTTTACAAATTATTCTTAAAGAAAATGCCTTAAGCACTGAAGATTTAGTGAGTGCGATTTTTACGGTGACCCCAGATTTAAATGCAGATTTTCCTGCATCAAGTGCTCGTGCCATAGGATGGCAGTTGGTACCTCTTCTTTGCTCGACAGAAATTCCAGTGCCTGGCGCACTTCCACACTGTATACGAGTGCTTTTACATGCCAATTCTGATCGTTGCCAAAGGGAAATTCGCCACATCTTTTTGCGTAATGCTGTCATATTAAGGAAAGATCTCATAGATGCTGATTAAGTACCTAAGAAATGAACTCGTGAACGAATCGACTAAGCGCAGAGGAAGAAGGAGTGCGGGGTGAATCTAATCACTCGACGGCAAAACAAACAGCAAGAAACCACGACTGTTCGAGTGGGAGATGTTATCATCGGTGGCCCGCAATTGGTGGTCGTAGCTGGTCCGTGTGCAATTGAAAGCTATGAACAGTTATTGAGTACAGCTCTGGAAATTCAACGTCTCGGAGCCACAATGCTTCGTGGTGGAGCATATAAACCAAGAACCTCCCCCTATTCCTTTCGAGGAAAAAGAGAAGGCGGTTTGGAAATGTTAGCACAGATTAGGGAGCTGACAGGACTTCCAGTGGTTACGGAAGTTATGGATGCTCGCGACATTGAACGGGTTGGCGAAGTGGCGGATATGTTTCAAATAGGATCTCGAAATATGCAAAATTATACACTTTTAACTGAAATAGGAAAAACTAAACATCCTGTTTTGTTAAAACGCGGTCTGGCAGCAACCATAGAAGAATGGATTTTTGCCGCGGAGTATATTATGTCAGAAGGAAACGATCAAGTTGTATTGTGTGAACGTGGGATTCGGACCTTTGAGACCTACACCCGAAACACCGTGGACATTACGGCAATTCCAGCTTTAAAAGAACTAACTCATTTGCCTGTTTTTTTAGACCCAAGTCATGGTACTGGAAGATGGTCATTGGTCAAACCTGTCGCTTTAGCAGGAATTGCTGCTGGCGCAGATGGTTTAATGATCGAAGTACATCCTCAACCAGAAATTGCCTTAAGTGATGGAGATCAATCGTTGAACTTTGAACATTTCGCTGAACTTATGGAAAGTGTTGGGCCTGTGGCTAAAGCTGTGGGTCGAGAATTGATTTTTGCGTGATGGCTTCTTGCTCGTTGACCTAGGCACATATAAAAGACCCGGTTGCAGTTCATACTGAAATCGGGTCTTTCTGCGAGAAATTATTAATCGCAAAATTAGTAACCTACACCCTGATACATCCAAGTTTACAGAATAATATGAATACTATGGTTGGGGTTGTAGAGATAGCCCCTTCTGTGGTAAGATAGCTCTAATTTAATTTTTACTTCGTGATTAGATTAGCAAGCTTTGCTTGGCAAAGCTTATGTAGGATGGCCGGCTGTGGTTGTTGCGGGTGCTTCATTAGCGAAGGACTTGGCAAAGAATAGGTAGAATAGTAGGATGGGAGCGATTGAAAATCAAGGCACCCTCTATTCAGGGTGCCTTTTTGGTTATCACGCGTCCTGATTAATAATTACTGTAGGAACAGACCAGAATAAGAGAGGATTCTTATCTCGTGGTCTCCCTAGATAGATTTAGAGGTAGGATGGTTGAAAGGGGTAAAAAAAATGATTATTGTCTTAAGAAATGGTGCGACGGTAGAACAGATTGAAGAGGTATCCACACGGTTAACGGATGAGGGCTTGAAAATTCATCTTTCCCAAGGGGTCGAAAAAACGATCATGGGAGCAATTGGGGACCGGCAGAAAATTGAATCCCTTGATTTAGAAGCGCTTCCATGGGTAGAAAAAGTAGTGCCGATTTTGGCACCGTATAAGTTAGTCAGTCGAGAGTTTCAACCTGCTGATACTATTATCCGAGTGGGTGGACAAGAAATCGGAGGCAAGACGGTCCATGTTATGGCAGGCCCTTGTGCAGTAGAAAGTAGGGCCCAAATCATGGAAACGGCTTTTGCCATACGCGAGAGTGGTGCGACCTTCTTGCGAGGAGGTGCCTTTAAACCGCGCACGTCTCCTTATTCCTTTCAAGGCTTAGAGGAAGAAGGATTACGCTATTTAGCCGAAGCGCGTGATAAAACGGGGCTATTAGTAGTCACAGAAGTGATTGATGCGCGTGATGTTTCTTTAGTGGCTCATTATTCTGATATTCTCCAAATTGGGGCTCGGAACATGCAAAACTTTATTCTCCTCAAAGAAGTAGCCAAGTGCGGGAAGCCTGTCCTCTTAAAAAGAGGACCTTCTGCCACACTAGAGGAATGGATGATGGCTGCAGAATATATCATGGATGGAGGAAACTACCAAGTAATGTTCTGCGAGCGTGGGATTCGTACCTTTGAGAGTTATACTCGAAATACGCTTGATCTAAGTATGGTCCCTGCTTTGCATGCCCTCTCTCACCTCCCGGTCATAGTTGACCCAAGTCACGGAACTGGGAAGTGGCATTTGGTTCATCCTATGGCCAAAGCAGCCCTTGCTGCTGGTGCCGATGGCTTGATTGTCGAAGTCCATCCTCATCCGGAAAAGGCCGTTTCCGACGGAAAACAGTCCTTAACGCCTGAAAGGTTTCAAACTATGATGAACGATCTATCAAGGCTTACCTCTGTACTAGATCGTGAGTTAGGAGAAGTGAGTAAGCGTGTTGACTGATGGATTGATGAATCCTGAGAATGAAGAATTTTTAACACCAGGCTGGTCAGGTCTTCGGATTCCGAAGGCCTGCATCCTTGGTTTGGGATTGATTGGAGGGTCTTGGGCGGGTGCCTTGCAGCGTGCTGGCTGGGAGGTTTTTGCAGTAGACCCGGAAAAGGCTAGTCTTGATAAAGCTGTGCGTCGGGGCTGGATTCTGGCTGGCTGGACGGAGATGCCTCAGTTTATCGATGTTGATTTAATTGTCTTAGCTCTTCCCATAGAAGAACTGGAAAATGGGTTAGAACAATTGATGGGCAGAATTCCCAAGGGGGCAATTGTCACAGATGTGGGCAGTTTAAAGACGGAAATCTGCCAAAAATCTCGTCATAATGGCTTTGGCGGGCCCTATAATTTTAATTTTATTGGCGGTCACCCAATGACGGGTTCAGAACAGTCAGGGTTTGGAGTCGCGGATCCAGACCTTTTCCGTGGTTATCCCTATGTCCTAACTCCTACCTCAGATTCCTCTCCAGTGGCGGTTGGGAGACTCGTCGAACTTGTTCAAGGGTTCGGAGCCAAAGTTGTCTTTCGAGAAGCGAATGATCATGATGTGGAAGTGGCAATGGTCAGCCATATCCCCCATTTGTTAGCGGTAGCCCTGACATTGGCGGCACAGGATGCCTCAAAAGAAGGGGCATCGACTTTGGCGTTAGCTGGTCGCAGCTTCCGAGACATTACGCGTATTGCAGACAGTTCACCTGAAATGTGGAAGGAAATTATGGTGAGAAATGCTGATGCCATTCTCGATGGGCTTACCCATTGGGAGCAGAGAATAAAAGAACTGCGGGAATGCCTACAGCAAGGAGATGGAGAGTCTATTGCTGAGGCATTTCGCAAGGCACATGCGATTCGAGAGGACATGAAATAATTCCATGTTAGGTAGGAATCGTAAACTTTGCCAGAGCCATAAGTTTACGAAGAATACCACACTAAACACTCCTAGAATAGAAGTGGAGTCTTTAGAAAATTGAAGTAAAACTAATTATTTTGGTAGTTGAATTGAAGTTTGGCAGAAATAAGTGTATAACGTAATGTATAACCTAACTAAGGGGGTAGCACCTATGCGAGGCGTGTATATCAAACCAGCTTCCGACGCGAAAGGAGAAATCCGGGTTCCGGGTGATAAGTCGATTTCTCATCGAGCAGCCCTCTTCGGAGGTATGGCTCAGGGAGAAACCCATGTTTCGAATTTCTTATTAGGCCAGGACTGTTTAAGTACGCTTCGTTGTTTAACTCAACTTGGAGTATCTTGGCAAAGACAAGGGAGCGAAGTTTGGATTAGCGGCGAGGGAATGGAAGCTTGGCAAGAGCCTTCGGATATTCTAGATGCTGGTAATTCTGGAACCACTATGAGATTAATGCTAGGCGTGTTAGCGGGTAGTCCCTTTGCTGTCACCCTGACTGGAGATGCATCACTTAGATCTAGACCTATGCGCCGTGTCACGGACCCACTTAAGCAGATGGGAGCCCAGATAATGGGTCGGCAAGGGGGCAATTTTGCGCCGTTAACTCTACAGGGTGGTCAGTTACAAGGGCAAACATTTCGAACACCGGTCGCTTCGGCTCAAATAAAATCAGCCATTATCTTAGCAGGGTTAAGAGCCAGCGGTGAGACCAGAGTAATGGAACCTGCTCTTTCCAGGGACCACACTGAGCGAATGCTAAGGGGATTTGGCGTGGAGGTTCTAAGTCTCGGTACTGAGGTGTCAGTTCATGGTGGGGGACGTTTAACTGGTCAAAGAATTATTGTTCCAGGAGATATTTCGTCGGCTGCTTTCTTTCTGGTCTTAGGAAGTTTGGTTGGGAGCGGAGAGATAATCTTGACGGATGTTGGAGTGAACCCGACACGTACAGGGATATTGGACGTGCTACAAGCGATGGGTGCGGATATTGAGTTGAGCGATGTTTCGGACGTTTGCGGTGAGCCCAGAGCAAGTTTGCGGGTTCGTCCTGCACGCCTAAAAGGGATAGAAATCGGAGGGTCCATGATTCCAAGACTGATTGATGAGATTCCAATTTTAGCAGTAGCCGCAAGTTTGGCGGAAGGGGAAACGGTGATTCGTGACGCGGCCGAACTGCGCATCAAGGAAAGTGATCGGATTCGCGCAGTGGCTGAGGGCCTAAATGCCCTAGGGGCCAAGGTCGAGGAAATGCCTGATGGGTTGCGGATTCATGGTCAGCCTTCCTTACGCGGTGGCTACGCGAATAGTCTTGGAGATCATCGCTTGGCTATGGCTTGGGCTATCGCTGGGCTGCTCTCCACAGATGGGGTCAGCGTAGAAAACATGGAGGCTGCTGAGGTATCTTATCCTGATTTTTTGACCGTGATCAAGCAGGTAACTGAGTGACCCTCTATCATGGAGAACGTCGAGTCCTTGAAGCATTTGACTGGTTTTATACCATGGAGAAAGAGTGACTGGAGCTGAACCGCAATGGAACGTCAAGTTCTAATTCCTATAGAAAAGGAAAGCAATCTAAACGCAAATGCCAATTTAGGGTTGGTCTATGGCTTGCGTCAGTCTCTGACCATTGTTATTGGGTATACGCCAGTAGCTATTACCTTTGGAATCTTAGCGACTCAGTTCGGTTTAACCATTTGGGAAGCCGGGCTGATGTCTTTCTTTGTTTACGCAGGTGCCTCGCAATTTATTGCTATTGAAATGATCCATCAGGGAGCGACCCCTTTGATGATTGGCGTGACTACCCTTATTATTAATATTCGGCATCTCCTGATGAGCTTGTCAATCGTTCCCTTTTTTCCAGAAAGAACCCTTCCCTGGTCTCTGGGTCTAGCCCAGGGACTTACTGACGAAACCTTTGTACTCAATACGAAGGTTTTAAAGGAGGTCGGTAGTGAAGAAAATCGTCGCAGGGTTATGCAGGGAATTAATTTAGGCGCTTTCTCTTGCTGGGTCATCTTTACGATCCTAGGTGGCTTGATTGGCAATTGGTTGCCGGTTGAATTCTCTGGTTTTCAATTTGCGCTTTTAGCGTTGTTCATTATTTTAACAACTTCCTCCTTATCTAAGAAAAATTACCTGACCTACCTTATAGCAGCCATACTAGCAATTGCACTTAAGTTACTTATTCCTGGAAAAATCTATCTAATTCTAAGTGTTGTCCTTGCTGCGGGGATCGGGGCATGGTGGAGGCGCAGAAAACTGCCTTCCTTAGAATTATAATAAGAGTCAGAGATAGCTACAAAGGAAGAGGGCGAAGAGGGATGTCCATCGAATATCTTGCCATAATTGCATTAATGACTTTAGTCACATATGGCTCGCGTGTTTTACCCTTCCTGCTGTTTAAGGGAAAGAATGTTCAAGGTTTTACTCGGGACTTTATCGAACTTGTCCCTATTGCTTTATTGGCCGCCCTTGTTATACCTGAATTGGTGATACCGGAAGGATCAATCGTCCTCATACATAACCCTTTTTTATGGACTGGAGCACTAATGTTTGTTTTTTCTAAGTTTGTACCGAATTTATTTCTAGGTATTATTTTTGGGATGACTGCCTTCTGGGGCTTGGATAAATTACTTTTATAAACTCTCAAAATCAGAGAAGGCATCAACAGTTAAATGTTGATGCCTTCTAGTACTTTGTTATAACTTATTATTTTTATTAGCTAAGTCTTTAACAGTATTTAAGATCTTTTCTCCTTCTAAGCCTTTACTATGACCTTCCTCTCATACAAATCTCCATATTCTGTTTTATTGTTGGTTGATTTCCCCCCTTTTTTTGATTAAGAGAATCTAATGTACTTTCATCACTCTAAACCGTGAAATTTGCCGCAGCACTCCTCATTTCGTTAGCATGGCCACTCAGTTCAATCATGACGCGATTTACCTTTTCCAAGTCTGTCGCAACTCCGGTGGACGCTGCCGTAACTTCCTGTGCTCCAGCAACCCCTTCGCTTATTGTCTGAGTGACATTATTTAAGGCTGTAGCTACTGAGTGGACCATTTCATTCAGTTTTACAGCAGTACTTGAAAACTCATTTGTAAGAGTTTTCATAGTGTTGGCATCTTGTTGATATTGTTGACCTGTTTGGACGAGTTTATTATAGTCAGGAACTACAACATCGTTGATAAAGCGCAAACTGTTCAAAGCACCAAAAGAAAGGTCCTCATGGGCCTTGATCACTCGTCCTACTAAATCTTCAATTTCTCTAACAGTCTGTGAGGACTGTTCCGCTAATTTACGCACTTCTTCTGCCACGACAGCAAAGCCCCGGCCATTTTCTCCTGCTCGGGCAGCTTCGATAGCTGCATTTAAAGCCAATAAATTCGTCTGATCAGCAATTGCGGAAATCCCCTGGGTCAATTCAGAGATTTTTTGCACAACTTTCGATTCCTCGATCGCCTTCTCGAGGGCTTCTTTTTCTTTCTCATATATACCTGCAGCTTTTATTTGGGCCTCAACCGCCTGCCCTTTTAATTCCTCAGCCCGCTTCTCGATTGAGTTGGCCTCACGACTTCCATAATTGGCCTTCTCTTCTAGCTCCAGAATGTAGCGTTTAAGTTCTTCGCTCGAAGCGGTAATTTCCTCTGCAGTCGCTGCAATCTCTTGAAAGCCAGCCGATACCTGTTCGGTAGAAGCTGCCATTTCTTCTGAACTACTCGCAACGTTAGAAATAGCCTCCTCGCAACCCGTAGTCGCAAGGTTAACCTTTTCAGTGACCCCTTT
The DNA here is from genome assembly GCF_000802135.1 of Desulfosporosinus sp. BICA1-9. Taxonomy (NCBI): domain Bacteria; kingdom Bacillati; phylum Bacillota; class Clostridia; order Eubacteriales; family Desulfitobacteriaceae; genus Desulfosporosinus; species Desulfosporosinus sp. BICA1-9. The sequence continues at coordinate 21,979 of NZ_JUEE01000209.1, read as the reverse complement.
GGATTTTCTAATTAATTCCCTCAAGTTACTCGAGGCTTTGCCTAGATTTTGCACCAGTTGCCCGATTTCATCATGGCCACTTTGGACCTCGACGGTAAAATCTCCCTTCGCCAGGGCTTCAGCAACCACTTGACCCTTAGCAATTGAACCTTTAACCGAACGAATTATATATCCCGCAAGTATAATCGCAATGACTACAGAAACTCCTAAGACCATGATTGTCATTAGAATAATCCTTCTAATTAGAAGATCAATCTGCACAGCTTCAGCCTGCAACTCGGTATTTTGCATAGCAATATAGTCGTCAATCACTTTCAAGGCTGAGGAGTTAGCTGCTGCAGCTACACTTTGCTCATATTGGTTAGCTGCTTCTGCGCCCTGCATTTGATATAATCCAGCCATTTTGAGTGGATGAGGTGCGTAATCAGCCATTGCAGTAGCCACAGTTTCAAGCATCTCTTTATGCTCATCGGTTACATTCGCTCGTAGGAACTCCAAATCTTCATTCGCTTTCTTCGCTGCTTCATTCAGTTCACCGATAAATTTATCATTACCGTTAAATAGATACCCTCGAATGGAAGCCGTTTCACGAGCAAACTGCAAGGATATATCTTGCGCAGTAGTTTGCATCGGAACATGATAGTTTGAAAGGTTGGCAGCAATTGTGCCAAGGCTATTAACTTGATAATAGACGACTCCGACAATAATTGACATCAGTAAAATAAGAACGGTGTAACTCCAGATTAGTCTTGTTGATAGTTTCACTTTCGATACCTCCTCATTATTGATAAACATCTAAATTTCTCTCATTATAGCATACACTTTTAGTGAAATTTGCAGAAAATTCACCTGTCAATACTCTTATTAATTAAATTTTAGAAATTGTTAGTTTTTTTGTAATTTTTGCTCGAAGATGGTTCTTTGAATAGGGCTTGCTAAATATCGAGAAAAGCTAGTGATTTGGAGGATTTGGCAAAATGGATGAATCCAAAACTTTTTGTACATCTTAAATCAGTTTTTCGGAAATTAAATATAGTTCTTCGGCCAGATTATTAATGTGTATTGATGAGGCAGCGATTTGTTCAGAAGCAGCTGCCTGTTCTTCAGAAATAGATGAAACTTTATTAACTTCTTTTATTAATTGGTACACCTACTCCAATATAAGGAATCCCAAAAACTTCTGCTCCCACACGGTTACTTTGCCGTTTACCACTAGATAAGACACGGTCTGCCATACTTTTAGGCCTTATAGGATCGCCCACTTTTAATTTAAAATCGATTTCATGAGTAGGGTAGTAAATTAAATAACATGTGGTATCACTGACTCCAATTGTCATGGGTTGTGGTGTACACTCAACAACAAAACGTGCCATATCAATGGCAGACTTAAGAAGGGGATTAATTATTTCCATGGTTCGCCTCCCAATAATGCCTAATTCACATCTGTAGGCACACAAATCTGGAACATTACAAATTACATGTGCATTCTTAAGCGGGCATTTCGTTTCCTTTTTTTCGTTAAATAAGCGTGCCCTACTAGGGCACGCTTATTTGTTTTCATCCGTCATTTTGAATAAGATTACGTTTATACATTTTACAGAAGAACAAGTGGTCCCATTTGTGGGGTTAAACCTCTTTGGTTGCGGCGGCTTGTTGATTGGAGGCATTCGTTGCAATACCTACGCGCTCCGACACTAAGGCAACACAAATTATGCCCAGCACCATTAAGGCACCATCCAGCATAACAGGGGACACCCAACTGCCAGTTGCGTCTCGCATGACGCCGGAAACAACCGGCGATAAGATGGCACCGATTTCAGCAATCAGGTTCCAAACCCCGAAAGCGCTAGCCATTAAGGCCGGAGGGGCAAAAGCAGTGACAAGGGAAAAGGATACCGACCAGGTACCGAACAGGAACACACCCGCGCCGAACACCAGAGCGCCGAGCATGAATATCGACGTGCCGCCTGCATAGAGGTAAAAGCCCAAGCCAAAAATACACAATGCATGGAGACCCATGGCTAAGATCAGGGCAGGCTTTCGGCCATAACCGCGGCGGTTAAAGATGTCGGCAACTTTTCCCATCAATGGAAGACCTACTAATGCCGCCAGTCCGAAAATGGCTGCGGTGACAGCGGATTTATTAATGCCCGCTGAAGCAGCATCCGAAATAACCTTAGTGCCCCAGAAACTGTAAAACCAGAGGCTCCACAGGGTAGGGAGGGCTCCCCAATAGACTAGCTGAAGGTTTTTGTTAAAAAAGACAGCTCCTACTTGCTTATTCAGACGGGTCATAATGACTAACATAATTCCCAAGGCAATAATCAGGATACAGATCGATACGCCAACTGCGCTCATTCCAAGTTCAATTCCGCCATAAGCCACAGCCATAATGAGCACAAAAAACAACGCGATGTATTTAGAAACTTCTAATAGGGCCTTTGAATAATAAGGGGTACCGGGAGCAAAGGAGCCATCGCTTGCTGGTTTGAAAAAAGTACCCCTGTCCGGTTTGAGCAAAATCATAAACAATATAGCGACTAACAAAGTAGGAATAACCATTGCGTAAAACGGGAAGTACCAGCCTTTATCAGGTCCAAAGAGTTTCACTCCCCAGTTTAATAACCATGCGCCGCCGACTGAAGCGCCGACCAGACCAATGCCCAGTCCGACGAAGGATACGCCCATGCCCATACCCATCTTTTCTGGGGGGGTAACCTCAGAGATCAAAGCCCGGTCATTGGAGTAATAAGTCCCCTCACCCAAGCCAGTGAGAACTCGTGCGGCAAGCAAGCCAAACAAGGAGAAGGCCAACATTCCGGTTAAGAGTGTTCCTGCCGCTGCCCAAAGTAAGCTGAGTACCAGGATGGGCTTGCGACCAATTCTATCACCGATTAAGCCGGCGGGGAACTGCATCGCCATATAACCTGCGAAAAACAAAGTGCTCATTAGACCTGCCAGTGCGTGGGGATTAGCCACCACAGCGAAAAAGGCTATCTTGTTGGAAATCATGTAGGCCGCGATAGGAGAGAGTAAGTTGCGGTCTGTATATGCAATAGTCCAACCCAAAAACATCAATAACCAAATTGTATGATACCGTTGCCATTTCATATTATCTCTTCCCCCTAATTTAATAAAGTTTTTTAAATACCTTCCGACGGTTAGGAATGGTCTGGTTAGGGAATGCACCCCAACCTCTGGGCAATTCGGATCTAAAAATGGGTTTGTTGTTGTCTCACCTCCCCCAAAATCTATTGAATCGTTGCCTTGCCCCTTGCAGTTATTCTCAGTAACTTTTACTAACTATAGTGTGTTATCAATCACCCCCTTAAATAACGTTCCCAAATTGGAAGAATACCCAGTTTCAATTTAGATTTGTGTGAAATTTCTAATTTTAATTTATAGTTTGAATTATCTGAAAATTTAAATCATATGTAATCCAATGGAATTTAAAAGACTCCGTCTACATGATGAACCAATTCAGGAGCAACAGAGAGTCTTCCGCATTGCAGTCGGTGGCTAGAAAATGCTAAGAAAAGTCTATCTATGAGAAATATTAGGCAAGAATAAAGATGGCCAGAGTAGTTTGACAATTCTAATTGCAGATGAGAGTTGTACAGAGAAGAGATAGTCGATCGAAAATTTGTCTGAGCGATATCAATAAAGATCCTTATATCAAAATGAATCGAGCGACTATCCCTGAGAATTTACTGGAATCCGATTTGTTTGGTATGAACCGGGAACTTTAGGGTAAATCGCTAATTTCTAACTGCCGTAATTTGAAGCGCTGCATTTTTCCAGTAGCTGTCCTTGGCAAATTAGGGATAAACTGAACCCAACGTGGGAATTTGTAAGGTGCTATTTTAGTTTTAACAAAGATTGACAATTCGTCTGCTAACTCAAAGCTGGCCTCGTAGCCTTCCTTTAGTACAATATACGCTTTTGGTTTGACTAAGCCATCTTCGTCGGTTCTTCCGATCACACCGGATTCAAAAACCGCAGGATGTTCCATCAAGCAATACTCAACTTCGACAGGGGAAACCCATATTCCACCAGCCTTAATCATATCGTCGTTGCGACCGACATACCAGAAGGTGCCCTCGTTATCTTGAAAATACTTGTCTCCCGTATTTATCCACTCACCGATGAAAGTTTCAGTCGTTTTTTCGTGTTTATTCCAATAATAGGCTGCAATGCTGTGTCCCTTGATCATGAGTGTTCCTATCTCACCGGTTGGTACGATATACCCGTCTGGATCAATAATTTTAGCCTCGTAACCCGGGACAACTTTTCCGGTACTTCCAGGCTTAACGTCTCCGGGAATATTACTGATAAAGATGTGCAGAATTTCCGTTGTACCAATTCCATCTAAAATTTCCAAGTTCCATAGTTCTAACCAACGCTCAAAGATAACTTTTGGGAGAGGTTCTCCGGCAGAGACACAATACCTGATACTGGACATATCATAGTCCTTCGTAGTCTCCAGTTGGATCATAGCTGCATATGAGGATGGAACCCCAAAGAACAAGGTTGGTTTGTATCGATCAATCGTTGCATACACGTGTTCTGGAAGGGGGCGACTTGGGGAAAGGACTGTTGAAGCACCTACATAAAAGGAGAAATAAAGGCCATTACCTAATCCATAGGCAAAAAACAATTTTGCAACGGAATAGGTTATATCTTTTTCTGTGATTTGCAAAACTCCTTTTGCATAATGTTCTGCAGCGAAAGCCATATCATGATGGAGATGAACTACACCTTTAGGGAATCCAGTGGTTCCCGAACTGTAGAGCCAGAACGCCGCATCATCAATACCGGTGTTGGCAGTTTCTAATTCTAGGGATTTATCCTTAATTATACTGTCAAAACTTAGGCACCCTTCGGCTGGCTCGCCCACAACAATGATCTGTTTTAAATAGAGTAAATTTTCGATAATAGCTGTAATGTTGTCCAGTAACTCGTAGCTGACCACGAGAAGTTTTGCACGGCTATCATTTAAGAGGTACTCATAATCTGCAGGTATTAATAAGGTGTTGGTAGGAATCGGAACTGCGCCAATTTTCATGGCCCCAAAGAAACTGTAGGCAAACTCAGGGCAATCTAAAAGTAACAACATAACTCGGTCTTCGAGACCAATGCCCATTTCCTTTAAAGCGTTACCTGTTTGATTGACTTTCTCATGAACTTCACTATACGTAATCTCTTGGTCTAAATAATAAATTGCGACTTTGTCTCCACGCCCTTCTTGAATATGACGGTCAACAAATAGGTTAGCAGCATTAAATTTTTCTATTCCGTTTTTAGCTCCCATGATAATAACCTCCTTAGTGAACTCGTTCAGTTTAAGCTGAACATTGAGACTCTAGACATGAAAGACACCTGCAAAGGCGGATTATACCCCACCTGAAATTTAATATGGCCCCCCTCACTTAGAGAAGTGGGGTTTTGAACTTAGGTTAATAGGCTTCAAATGTTCAGCTCCCTCCAGTTAAGATCAGTCTAATTCTTTGCTGATTTAATATCCCTTAGGATTAATGGAGATCAAAAAAAAATCCAATAACTACTTATTGCAAACCATGGGCCAAATATTCAAAATTTTAAAAATTATTCGTCAGTGGTTGATATTTGTATCCTAAATGGCGATTTTTGCAGATGAACCTATATTAGGAGCGAATCATCATTCGTTAAGTAAAAATGAACACACCAATATTTGGTGTAAGAAAACACCAGATCGGTGCAAAAAAACACCAGAACGGTGTTTTCTTACACCAAATATAAAAAATAAGATAGGTACGGAGAACCTCCAAAATGGAGAGTCCTACCGTACCCTATTTGAAATTGTATCGCGTTAGTTTCGATGCCTGAACTTCTTAAACAAGTGAAGATTGATCAGATTTAAGCTCCTAAGATAATCGCTTGATAAGCATATTGACCCAGTATATAATTACAGAAACATTATTCAAAGTATTCAGTATTTTTTAGTATTGCACTAATTGATTTAAGGCATGAATGATTCGGACCCAAGCGTTTCTTCTCAGTAAAGGCCAACATAATCGGTGGTAGCCTATGGCCCGCCTCCCGTCCATACTGTAGAGGACGACGCCTATTAAAGATATCAAAAGGGGGGATGTTTCATGCAGGTTCGTGACATTATGCTTTCAACTACGATTCAATTACGTCCTCAAGATAGCATACGCAAAGCGATAGAATTACTAAAAAATTCTAAACTTCATGGAGTGCCTGTCGTTGATGAAATCGGACAACTCATAGGCTACTTTTCACATTCAACTCTATTCGATTGTTTATTGAATGATCTAAGTATTGATACTTCAATAGATGAGTACTACATTCGGGAGGTAGCCTATTTACGGGAAGATAAATCATTCCATGATTTAGGCGAACTGGCCCATTGGTTGCACACAGTCCGGGTTGGACAAACTCCTGTCGTTAATATGGCTAATGAACCGATTGGCATGATGACCCAAGCAGGTGCGGTTAACGAACTTTTGGATCGAACCGAGTATTTATATCATGAGTTAGCTAGTGTTATAGAGAATGTACCTGCTGGTATCATAGCAACTAATGATCAAGGATTTGTCACCCTAGCAAACCAATACGCCAAAAGTATCTTACACAAAGTTCAAGTGGGGGAGTATATTGGAAATTTCCTTACGGATTTGAAAGATGATTTTACGCCCATTGTTGAAGGAGCCTGGATTGTGCCTCATAAGATTGAATATCGTTCTCTAAAATTGATCGCTACTGCTGTCCCCATCTTTCAAAATACAGTAATAAAAGGGGCAACCTTTGTTTTACAAGATCTGACGGATGTTGAGGGAATTGCTCATGAATTAAAAACTGTTAAGGAACTCAAAATGACTTTAGAGACAGTTTTAGAGGTTGCTTATGAAGGTGTCGCAGTATTAGATGAACAAGGTCGGCTGAGCATGGCTAATGCTAATTTTTGCAAAAGAGTTGGGGTATCTAAGGATCAGATTATTGGGCAAAATATTAATAAATATGTTCCTCTGACGGATAACCAGTCGCCATTAAAAGTGTTGGAAATCAATGCTAGGCCCTGTGTCATCTCTACTTTGCCTTTTACAAAAGAAAGCAACACCAAGGGAACGGTGGTCAAGATCTATGAGGATTTAGATCAATTAGCTGATGTTATGCAACAGCTGAATCGGATCAATATGCAACTCAACTATTACAAAGACGAGTTGTTCAAGGTAAATGGAACGAGCTATACCATTGGCAATATTGTTTGTAGTAATGAGCGCATCGCAAAGTTGAAAACTCAGGCACTTCAAGTTGCACGGAGTAACTCGACTGTTCTGATTACAGGTGAAAGTGGAACAGGTAAAGAACTATTTGCTCATTCCATTCATAATGCCTCTAATCGGCGTAAAGAACCGTTTATTAAAGTAAATTGCTCGGCTATTCCTGGTGAACTTGCAGAATCAGAATTGTTCGGGTATGAGGACGGTGCTTTTACCGGAGCGCGAAAACAGGGTAAACCTGGCAAATTCGAGTTAGCCGTTGGAGGTACAATTTTTCTCGATGAAATCGGTGATATGCCGTTTATGCTACAAAGTAAGTTATTAAGAGTCATTCAAGAAAAGGAAGTTGAGCGAGTAGGAGATATTAAGACTCGTAAAATCGATGTGAGAATTATTGCCGCTACGAACAAGGATTTAAAGCGTCTGGTTGCTGAAAGAAAATTTAGGGAGGATCTGTATTTTAGATTAAATGTGATTGATTTAAAGATACCCCCTTTGCGTGAGCGAAAGCTGGATATTCCGATTCTAGCCAATACTTTTATTAGAAAATATAATAATTCGTTCACAAAGCGTGTGGATGGGATCACTGATGCAGCTTTAGAAGTTTTAGTTCATTACAATTGGCCGGGTAACATCAGGGAGTTAGAAAATGTGATCGAAAGAATGTTGAACTATGTTGAATGTGGCTTGATAGATCTTCAAGATTTGCCCGAAGAAATCAGACAGACGGAGAAAATCTGCGGGATAACAGGTCAGAGATTAATGGGTCAAAGCTTGGCCAATCTCGAACAGGAAGCTATTCAAATCGCCTTGGCTCAGGCTCAAGGTAATAAATCTAAGGCGGCGAGGTTATTAGGTATTAGTCGATCGAAATTGTACGAAAAGCTTTCCCTAATGACTGATAAGTTAGCTGAACATAGAAGTTAAGAAAACTGATTTAGATGTATTGTCCGAAAAACATACAAGTGTGTGTTTTTCGGACGTTTTTATGATTGGGGTTAGCAAGTATTGTTTGTGTATTTAGCCTTGGCTTACCCGAGGCATACAGAAAGGTAAGGGTTTTTACTGATACACACTGAAAGTGGCATGGGAATTGCTAAGTATAACAATAAGAGATTTTGAACAAACAATTAGCTTTAACTAATCGTTGGATAATGGTTTCAAGTAAAACTTAGTAAATTTGCTGGGGGTGGTGAAAGGAAAAATATATATTTATGACTTCTAATAAAATTTCAGCGAGGTTGTGAAAAGTCAAAAACGCCAAAGTTTGAAAATATTAGTTAGTGAAGGGGGAAAGTAACTGGGGGAAATGGTAAACCCAGTTAATCAATCATGGAGGAATTTAGTGTAATAGGCAAAAGTGTTCCCAGGACTGATGCCTGGGATAAAGTAATCGGGCGGACCGTTTACACAGATGACATGAAGCTGCCGAACATGCTTTACGGAAAATTACTCAGAAGTCCTCACGCACATGCGCGTGTTCTGAACGTAAATATTGAAAAAGCTTTAAAGTTGCCGGGTGTTAAAGCAATCATGACAGGGAAAGATATCCTCCCTATCAAGTACGGGATCGTCCCTTTTGCCCAAGATGAGTACGGGCTGGCTATTGACAAGGTACGTTACGTAGGGGATGAAGTAGCAGCTGTGGCGGCTGTGGACCAAGAGACCGCAGAAGCAGCTATAGAACTTATTGAAGTGGAATATGAGTTATTGCTGGCAGTTTTCACCATTGAAGATGCCCTTAAACCAGGGGCTCCAGACATCCATGACGGTCCCAAGGTGAAAAATAATGTTAGCATTCAATACCGTAAAGAATTTGGCAATATCGAACAAGGTTTTGCTGAAGCGTACCATATTCGGGAAGACACTTTTAGAACACACGGTCAGTATCATGCCCCGATGGAACCCCACGCGGCTATTGCCATGTACGAGCCGAGCGGCAAACTCACCATTTGGTCCAGTACTCAGATCCCGTATTTTTTAAGGCACAACCTTGCCAGTACTTTAGGTATTGCCGAAGATCGCGTGCGGGTGATCAAGCCAGCCGTTGGCGGGGGGTTTGGTGTCAAAATCGATATGTACTCCAAAGACTTTTGCGCTGCCTTTCTCTCTATGAAAACAGGAAGGCCGGTCAAATTTCTCTATGACCGAGAAGAAGCACAGACCTGTGTACGGGGCAGGCATCCCGCGATCCTCAAAGTCCGTACCGGCGTTTTTAAGGATGGCCGGATCAGTTCCCAGCACATTGATCTTACCGTGGACGGTGGAGCTTATAACAGTACTGCCCCGCTGATCATCACCCTGTCCGGTTACTTTGGGATGATCCCTTATTATCTGCCTAATCTGGTCTTAGATGCCAAGCATGTCTATACTAATAAACAAGCGAACGGAGCCATGAGGGGACACGGCGCGCCACAGATGCGCTATGCCATCGAATCCCAGGTCGACATGCTAGCTGCAGACTTAGGCATGGATGCTATTGATTTCCGGAGGATCAATGCTTTGGAAGCCGGCAGCCCAAACCCCGCTAAAATGATTCTGCGCACTTGCGGATTTAAAGAGAGTCTGGATAAAGCTGCGGAGGCTATTGGCTGGAAGGAAAAGCGCGGCCGCGGAAATTATCGGGGTGTTGGCGTGGGAGGTTCCGGTTGGGCTTCAGGCGTTAACAACATGAGCCATATCGGTGGCGGTGCGGTTGTTAAGCTGGAGAAAACCGGCGGTGTTTCGGTACTTACAGGTGCTGCAGATATCGGACAAGGAGCGGAAAGCGTTATCGCGCAAATTGTCGCCGAAGAACTAGGGGTCAGCTTTGAGAAAGTAAGGGTTATCGCTGCAGATACAGACATCTGCCCGTTAGACTCCGGGACATTCGGTAGCGGTGTAACCGTCAGGTCCGGTAAAGCAGCTCAGCTTGCTGCCCGGGATATCAAAAAGACAATTTTACAAGTTGTCGCAAAAGAGATCGGGGCCGATCCGGAAGAAATGACGATCAAAGAAGACTACATTCTGCTTCGTGGTGAACGCAAAATGCAAATCAATAAAGCTGTCAAGCTAGTACAGTATGCTGATATTCAAGTTCCCATGATTGGACGTGGCTACTATCAATTGCCGGCTAAAGAGCCAACCACGTTGCTGCGAGATAACGGCGATATCTCCGGCTCCTACAGCTTTGGAACCCAGGCTTGTGAAGTTGAAGTTGACCCTAAAACAGGTCGGGTCACAATCCTTAAGATTGTGACGGCAGACGATGCGGGCAGGGCCTTGAACCCAGATCAGGTGGAAGGCCAAATAGAAGGAGCGGTTATGACCGGGATCGGACACACCCTCTATGAAGATCCTGATTTTGATATGGGAAATGGTCAAAACCGGAGTGTATCGTTTATTGATTATAAGCTTCCCACGGCTGCTGATGCCCCTCCTCAAGCAGTAATTCACGTTGAGACGAATGATCCGGTAGGGCCTTTTGGTGCTAAAGAATGTGGGGAAGGTGCAACCATCTACACCGCACCGGCTATCGTGAACGCTATTACCGACGCGATTGGAGTAAGGATAATGGATTTACCAATAACTCCAGAAAAGATTTTGAAGGCAATCGAAGAAAAAAATAACAAGGGGAGGAAGGAAGCATGACGCTGCCGGCCTTAGAATATTACCGTCCTCAAACCATCAAGGAATGCTTAACCTTATTGAAAGAACAAGCAGGAAAAATTCGCCCCTTGGCTGGGGGAACCGACTTACTAAACAATATGAAAGTGGGACTCAATCCTGCCGAAATTCTCGTCGATCTTACGGATATCGAGGCGCTATCCAAAATAGCATGTTCAGTTAATGAGCAAATCATTGCCGGTGGTGCGGTCACTATTTGGGACTTAATCCACCAGCTAGAAGTTAAACAGAGTTTGACGGCACTCTACCAAGCGGGCAGCGGAGTAGGGGCTGTCCAACACCAGCAGATGGGGACTCTTGGTGGAAACCTTTGCCAAGACACCCGTTGTTGGTTTTATAATCAGACTCGCCATTGGAGAAAGGCTCACCCGTTATGCTATAAAACTGGTGGAGATCAATGTCTGGTTATGAAAAAGTCTGAAAGATGCCATGCTGCCTATTGCAGCGATATCGCACCAGCCCTAATTGCTTATGGAGCAACAATTAAGCTTTCTTGTTTAGATAGTGAAAGAATAATCCCCTTAGCAGAGTTTTATACAGGAGAGGGTAAAACACCAACCAACCTTAAACCTGGAGAAATCATCAGCGAAATCACAATTCCCCAAAGTGCCTGGCAGACCAAAAGTGCCTACCTCAAACTCCGTTCACGCAAAAGCATAGACTTTCCACAGGCAGGCGTAGCTGTTGTTGTCAGCGAAGAAGGCGGACTAGTCAAAGACCTTCATCTCGCACTTACTGCTCTAGGGAGTGGACCAGTGTTAGTAAAAGGCATTGGAGAGATTTTCCGTGGTTTAAAGACTGAAGAACTAGATGCAGAAAAGATTTCAGGGTTGGCCCAAGAATGTGCGGCGATAGCAGGGAAAAATGTTCTTCCAGTAGCTAATATGTCCTATCGACCCAGCTATCGACGTCGGATGGTGGGAGCATTGATCGAGGAAAGCTTGAAGCAAATATTTACTAAATAATAGCCAGAAAAAGGGGCGAGATTATGAGTAGTAATAAAAGAGTAATCGTCTTAAATGTAAACAATCAGGAATATGAAGTGCTTGTCAAACCACAGCAGACTTTACTTGAGGTGCTGAGAGAGACGGTTGGACTCACTGGAACGAAGTCAGGGTGTAATGAAGGCAGCTGTGGTGCCTGTACTGTATTAGTAGAAAATAAGCCTACTCTAGCCTGTTCTACCTTGGCAATCGCGGCCGAAGGCAAAGAGATCATGACGATTGAAGGGTTGGCTGGAGATGATGGCAAACTGCATCCAGTTCAACAGTCCTTCGTTGAAAATGGCGCTATTCAATGCGGGTTCTGCACACCTGGAATGGTGCTTTCTGCCAAGAGTCTTTTAGACAGAATATCTAAACCTAATGAAGAGGAGATTAAAGAAGCCTTAGGAGGAAATCTCTGTCGCTGTACGGGCTATACCAAGATTATTAAAGCAGTTAAACTAGCTGCTGAAGTTAAGTAAAGTAAATACGACATCGAAGCGCGCAAAAAGGGTGTAAAATACCTAGCAGAGATAAGGGTTAAAAAGGAGACTAAACGTGAGGGGGAGTTTAAAAAGCTCCCCCTCACGTTTAGTTTAACCTATCCATCTTTGATGTACGAATCTCGAACCTTGAAGTTCAGGCCTCTGGCCATTACTTCTTTATCCCATATTTTAAAGCCTTGCGCATAACATTTGAGTGATCAAGACCTAAAACTTCGGCTGCTTTTCTGATTGAAGGGTAAGAATCAAAAGCCATAATGATCAGCTCCTTTTCCAACATTTCCTTTGCTTGTTGAATCGGTAAGATTTCATTAACAGTGATCGGAGAATTAAACTTAGTCTTAAATTTAGACAATTGTATCTGAACTTGCAAGGGTTGAATCAATGCTTCCTCGGTGACGACCAACAATCTTTCGAGCACATTTTGAAGTTCCCGTACATTTCCTGGCCAACTGTAGGCTTCTAATATGGGAATAGCTTTAGGATCTAAACGCTTAACGACTCTATATTTTTCGTTATACAGGAGGATAAAGTGCATAGTTAGAGGTAAGATATCCTCTTTTCGCTCCCGCAGGGGTGGAACTTCAATGGGTAAAACGTTTAGCCGATAAAATAAGTCTTCACGAAAGGTGCCTGCCTGTACTCTTTCCCATATATTACGGTTCGTAGCAGCGATGATACGGACATCAAGCTTAATGGGCTTAGTGCCCCCGAGCCGGTAAACCTCTTGTTCCTGAAGCACTCTTAATAGTTTAACTTGTAGACTCGCTGAAAGATCTCCAATTTCGTCAAGCAGAAGTGTACCAAGGTGAGCAAGCTCAAACATACCTGGTTTTCCGTGGGGGTTGGCCCCGGTAAAAGCACCATGTTCATAGCCGAATAATTCTGATTCTAAGAGGTTTTCTGGAATTGCCCCACAGTTTATCTGGATAAAACTTCCTCTTGCCGCCCGGTTGCTGGTATTGTGAATAACCCGGGATAATACTTCTTTCCCTACACCAGATTCGCCTAGAAGTAGAACTGTGGCATCTGTCTGGGCGGTACGTATTGCCAGATTAAAGATCTTCATCATGCCAGGGCTTTCTACAATAATTTTATCTTTCTTGAGTCGCTCTAGCATTAACAGTGAGAGTTCTGTCTGATAGCGAGTTGCCAGCAATTTAGATTCTCTTAGTTCTTCATTAAGCTCATGTAGTTCAGAAATATCCCGGACATTGTTTACAACCCTCGAAACGTTACCCTCTATGTCAAAAATAGGATTACTGGTAACCAGTACTTGTTTACCAGTAGTGCTGATTTTCTGAACACTGGTGATAGTCCGTCCTTCGCGAAGGGCTTTGATAGTGATGGACTCATACTGGAAAATGCCTTTTTCGAATAAGTCATCAATATTCTGACCGATAAAGTGTGAGGCATCCAAGCCGGTTAATCGCGCATGGGCCTGATTGATCCTGATACCCCGCCCTTCATGATCGCAAATCGCTATTCCGTCATAAGAAGATTCGATAATGGCATCTAATTCTAGGTTAAGTTGCTTGACTGAAGCTAGTTTATGGGAGATATTTTCTAATTCCGTCATATCCTGAAATACTGCGACCGCACCAGAGATATAATTATCGCAAATAATCGGGGAACGGTTTGAGATAAGGGTGTGGCCATTGAGTTCAATTTTATGTCCATATTGGGTTAAACCGGATTTTGTTATGTCAGGAAGGTTACTTTCAGGGAATATTTCGCTAATCAATTGGCCTATGATTTCTTTATCTACGCCCAGAAGACGGCAGGTAGCTTTGTTCACAATCTCGATTCTACCTTCGGCGTTAATAGCGACAATACCATTAGGTATGTTCTCTAATATCACTTGGTTACGCTGGTTTTGAGTGGTCAGCTTTTTATTAAGGTAGACAACAAGTGTGCTTGTCATAATTATTCCAACAAAGTTGCCCTGAGCATCTTCTGCAGGAAACCAAGAATTATTCTCTATCAGAGCATCTTCTAATTCCGTGCCTTCTCTGTAAATAATGATATCCGCTTGCATAGCATCCTTAACAAGGCCCCTGCGCTGCCAATTTTCACCCTTCTGAGTCCATTTCTGGGCTACTGCCAGGTAAAGGATGCCAACAATTTTTTTGTTTAGTAACACCGGAACCGAACTGAGTTCATGAGCAATCATACTATCCACTGTCTTGGCTAAGGGCTGTTCAGGGTCAGGCTGCACCGGACTAGGTCTAGCTAATTTGATAAGTTCCATACAGTCGCTGCTCCTTAAAACTTATATTACGAAGTTAAGCTACTCAAAAAAGTTAATAATAATTTTAAAACAAATATCCAAAAAATTCAATAAATTTAATTTACAATTATTTACAAAATATAAAGCAAATAAAGCCTTTTTGTTGAAATTCATAGTTCTTGCTGACATAAGCAAATATCTTGGCTTTTTCAAAATACTAGCTACAAAACCTCGCGAGTAGAATTGGGAAATGTAAATAAACATTAAATAATGCCCTTAACTATTCCTAGTGGAAGGTTAAGGGCTAATTTTGATTTTTCGTTTATCCTATCGTGAGACTCCCACTTCTTGTCTAAAAGTAGGAGTACCCGTACTCTGCTTTGGTGGGGGTAGACATCCTACGGGTGACAGTGTTCTTTTGGTTTACCGAAAGCTTTCGTCCTAAGCATCAACATTTCTAATAAGTGTTTTAGTAATCTGCTCAAGTCCCTCACCTTTCACAGCTGTCTTATATCCGGCGACACAACAGGCGCAAAGTACACAGGGAATCGCAAAGATTACGAAGTATAAACTGAAACTTACTTTTGCCGCCAGTAGGGTCCCACCAATTAGGGGAGCAGCAAAGGAACCGATACGACCAATCGTATAAGTGAAGCCTACTCCAGTTGAACGAATATGAGTTGGATAAGTTTCTCCATTAACAACGTGCAGGGTTGTTTGCGTGCCGATTATGAAAAATCCGGCCGCGGCCCCAGCAGCCATCAAAACTGGACCACTGGTAGCAAATCCAAACAACACTAGAGAAACTGCGCCTATTAAATAACCTGCAATAAGGGTTCTTTTACGACCAAATATATCTAACAAAGTACCAATAAAAAATGCGCCAACCGAAGCTGCGATAGCTTGAACCATTCCATAGTTATAGCTTTTGACAAGGGAAAAACCACGTTGAACGAGAAGGGTAGGAAGCCAACTGGCCAACCCATAGACAACTATGAGATTGAAAAAGTAAGTTCCAGAGATCAAAATTGTCATTCTTATTAAACCTGGTGTAAAAAGATCTTTGATGGTGCCTGTGTATTTTACTTCAGTAATAGCAAAATGTTCGGGTTTCCAATCAATAGGCTTTTGACCAGTAAGTTTTTCTATTTTGCGTATTTCTTTAATAGCTTCCTCATGACGTCCTTTGCTGGCGAGAAAACGGACTGATTCAGGCATATACTTCATCAGTAATGGGATCATTAGTATAGGAATGGCACCCATCAGAAACACAGGGCGCCAACCAAAAGATGGGATGACCCCGATTGCCGCTAAGGCAGCCAATATCCATCCTGTTGTAAAACCTCCATACATGGCCGTAACTGCTTTGCCGCGGATTCTGGCAGGTGAATATTCTGAAATCATAGTAATACAAATCGGCATGGCACCGCCCATCCCTAGTCCAGCCAAGACTCGTAGAGCAACAAATGCACTATAATTTGGAGCAAAAAAAGCTGATCCACTAAAGATTGTAAAGAAGGCAATTGCAAGCACAAGACCCTTTTTTCGGCCAATTCGATCAGACAAAAAGCCAAAGAAGGCAGTTCCAAACATTAAACCCACGAAGCCCCAAGAGGCTAAGGAGCCTGTCATTACTGGTGTAAGGCCCCATTCCTTTGATGCCAAAGGCATGATATAGGCTACTATCTGAGAATCATACCCGTCAAAAATTAAAACTAAACAGAGTAACACAATTATTAGTGTATGAAAACTGCTATATTTCATATTATCTAACCATTCATAAGCACTACCTTGTGCTTCTTTCATTTGTAAACCTCCCTTTATCTTAACATTTTCTACACCCTTTGCAGGTAATATCAGCAAAATAGTTACATTGATACTGAATGATTAGAGTTGTCTAATTCCCGTAGCTTAAACCGCTGGATTTTTCCTGAAGCGGTTCTGGGTAGTTCGGTAGCAAACTGGATCCAGCGCGGGAATTTATAAGGGGCAATGCTGTTCTTGACAAATTGGGTTAATTCATTTGCTAACTCTGGGCTGGGTTCATAACCCTTATTCAGCACAACAAAGGCCTTGGGCCTAATTAATCCATCTACGTCGCTGCTACCAATGGCAGCTGTTTCCAGTACTGCTGGGTGTACCATTAAAGCATGTTCCACTTCGATGGGGGAAACCCAGATCCCACCGGATTTCAACATGTCATCGTCTCGTCCAACATACCAAAAGAATCCATCTTTGTCTTGATAATATCTGTCCCCAGTATTAACCCACTCCCCCTTGAAGGTCTTTTTGCTCTTTTCATGTTTATTCCAATAATAGGCGGCTGTACAATCCCCTTTGATCATTAGAGTTCCAACTTCACCTTCTGGTACGATCAAGTCATCCTCGTCAACAAGCTTTGCCTCAAAGCCAGGAACAAGCTTACCGGTACTTCCTGCTTTAACTTGACCGGGCATATTGCAGATAAAGATGTGCAGAACCTCCGTCGAACCAATGGCATCTAACAGCTCAACCTTGAATTTTTCCAACCAGCGCTCGAAGATCACCGAGGGTAGGGCTTCTCCAGAAGAAAAGTAATGCTTGATGCTGCTTAAATCATAATTATCTGTATCCTCTTCCAACTGTAGTATGGCAGTATACGAGGTAGGAACCCCAAAGTATAGCGTAGGTTTATACTGGTCTATGATCTGGAGGAGATGAACTGGAGTAGGGCGGTCTGGAGAGAGTATGGCGGAAGCACCTACATAAAAGGGGTAAAACATACTATTACCTAAACCATAGGCGAAGAACAACCTGCCCACGGAGAAGGTTCGGTCATTTTCAGTAATATTAAAAAGATTTTTGGCAAAATGCTCTGCGCAAAAAGCCATATCATGGTGGAGGTGTACTGCGCCTTTGGGGGAACCGGTGGTACCCGAACTGTAGAGCCAAAACGCTGGATCATCTTTGCCGGTGTCGGCAGTTTCTAATTCTGTAGATTTATCGTTAATTAAAGTATTAAAATTGATAAATGGTTCGTTTGGATTGCCTACAACGATGATGTGTTTCAAGTATTTTAATTTAGCTGTTGAAATGTTGCTCAGCAATTCGTCGCTGACCACGATCACTTTAGCCCTGCTGTCATTCAGCAGGTACTCGTAGTCTGCTGGTTTTAGTAGAGTATTGACAGGTATCGGCACTGCCCCAATTTTCATTGCCCCGAAGAAACTGTAAATAAACTCTGGACAATCTAAAAGTAATAACATAACACGGTCTTCCATGTTCACGCCCAAGTCTTTCAAAGCATTACCGATCTGGTTGACCTTTTCAAAAACCTTTCCGTAAGTGATTTGTTGGTCTTGATAATAAAGAGCTACTCTGTCTCCGCGACCTTGGCGCACATGACGGTCAACAAATAAGTTAGCTGCATTAAACTTTGCTGTTTCTTCTGATTTCTTTATTTGCATAGTTGAAAAACATTCCTTTCAAAGTGAAGTGGTTCAGCCAAAGCTGAACATCGATACTCCGATACGATAGTCTTTCCCCCCTTCCCTTTGAAAAAAGGTTCCTTTAGGTTTAACAATCTTAAAAAAGAGAATTTCAAATAACTACAAATTCTTAATGCAATAGTAGGACCATTTATTTCTGAATCTTTAAAATTTTCTATTAATTATCATTATATAAACTTGAACGGTTATATTTAAGTAGTAAACAGAAGATATACTTTTTAAGACAACGATGGGAAAAATAAGATTGGTGCGGTAGAACCTCAAATATGGAGTCCTACCGCACCAATATGGAGTCTTATAACACCGGGTCATGGTCAAACGCACTAGTTTCGTTGCAGAATGCCTTAGGATCTAATTATCTCTTTATCCCGTATTTAGCAACCTTACGTACAATATTTGAGTGATCAAGTCCCAAAACGTCAGCAGCTTTTCTGATGGAAGGGTAACAATCTAAGGCCATACAAATCAGTTCTTTTTCCAATATATCTCTAGCTTCATGAATTGGTATAAGTTCATTTACGGTTATCGGAGAATTAAACTTTGGTTTAAACTTGGTTAATTGATACTGAACCTGTAAGGATTGAATTAATTCTTCATCGGTAACGACCATTAATCTTTCGAGTACATTTTGAAGTTCTCTTACATTGCCAGGCCAATTGTACGATTCCAGAATGGGTATGGCTTTGGGGTCCAGCCGCTTTGATACTTTATATTTTTCGTTGTAAAGTTTAATGAAGTGCATGCCTAGAGGCAAAATATCTTCTTTGCGTTCCCTTAAGGGGGGGATTTCAATAGGTAAAACGTTCAAACGATAAAATAGGTCTTCTCTAAAGGAACCCTCTTTTACTCGTTCCCAAATATTTAGATTGGTAGCAGCAATAATGCGAGCATCAAGTCTAATCGGATTAGTACTCCCTATTCGATAAACTTCCTGTTCCTGAAGAACACGTAACAGTTTTACCTGGAGATTTTTAGGTAGATCTCCTATTTCATCTAGAAGTAGTGTCCCGTGGGTAGCGATTTCAAAAATCCCTGGTTTCCCTTTTGGACTGGCCCCAGTAAAAGCACCAGGTTCATATCCGAATAGCTCGGATTCTAAAAGATTTTCCGGAATAGCTCCACAGTTTATCTGGATTAATCTTCCTGTAGTTGCACGGTTGCTTGTGCTGTGGATCACTCTGGAAAAGACTTCTTTTCCGACACCGGATTCACCGAGAAGCAGAACGGTGACATCCGTCCGGGCCGCTCGCATGGCGAGATTATATAGTTTCAACATACTAGGACTTTGTACAATAATTTTGTCCTTTTCAAGTCGCTCCGGAATCAATTGTGAAAGTTCTGTTTGATAGCGAGTTGCCAACATCTCAGACTCTTTTAATTTTTCCTTCAGGTTTTGGAGTTCGGAAATATCACGGACATTAGTGACTACTCTATGAACCTTACCTTCTATATCGAAAATCGGATTACCAGTAACGAGCACCTCTTTGCCTGTGGTGCTAACTTTCTGGACATTTGTAATAGTTCGTCCTTCTCGTAAAGCCTTGATGGTAATAGATTCATACTCAAAAATGCCTTTAACAAATAAATCATCGATTAGTTTTCCTTCAAAGTTCGTGGCATCTAATCCGGTTAATCGGGCTAAGGCTTGGTTGATTCTGATGCCTACTCCTTCTTGGTTGGTTATCATAACGCCGTCGAAAGAGGATTCGATAATCGCATCCAGTTCGAGGTTAAGTTGCTTTACCGAAGCGAGTTGGGAGGAGATATTCTCTAATTCGGTGATATCTTGAAAAATTGCCACCGCACCACAAATATTGTCATTCAAAATAATGGGGGAGCGGTTGGATATAATAGTGCGACCGTTAACCACTAATTTTTGGCCAAATTCTGTAAGACCCGTCTCAATGATATTGGTAAGTCCACTGACAGGAAAAACTAGTTTCATCGGTTTCCCGATGATATTACTATCCACACTAAGTAAACGGTAGGCTTCCTTGTTCATAAATATGATTTCACCGAGGGCGTTGAGAGCAATGATACCAACAGGTGCGCTTTCCAGAATGGCTTGGTTAAACTCATTTTGAGTCGTCATCTTTTGAGTAAGATTAGTAAATGCTTCCTTAAAAGTGATTAAGCCATCCGAGTTACCCTGAGAATCTTCTCTAGAGAACGCACAATTGCCCTCTGGAAACCCTTCTTTTCCATCTAAACCTCCCTGATAAGGGCCGATTTTTGTTTGCATGGCATCTTTGACTTTACCCTGATTTTTGAGGGGCTCATTGGACCTTGTCCATTTTAGGGCAGTTGCCAGACTCAGAATGCCGAGCAATACCTGGTCTTTTATAACAGGTGCAAAACAGAGTTTATTAGCGATTAAGAGATCGATTATTTCAGAAATGGGCTGGTCTGGGTTAAGTTGAACTGGACAGGGGTTAGATATTTTAAATACGCCCATAAAGCTCTAGCCCTCCTATTCATCAATTATCTGGCGAGGGAAGATTGGTCAATTTCGCTGGTAAATGGATGGTTGGATAACTGAACGAGTTCACTCTCGAATTACTAAAACTTAGCGTGATGTAGCCAGCTTCCAGTGATAATTGGGCACACTTGATGGTCACTCAATACCCATACGACCCTAAAGACCTAACATCTCTTTGAGTATACGGGATTTGGGCCGGCTCACAGGGATTTCGCTACGTTCATGGTCATCGACTACTATAGTGTAAGTTCCATTAAAATAGGGGAAAAGTTCCCTCATGTGCTGTGTGTTTACTAAATAACAACGATGGGAACGAAAAAAAAGGGCGGAGTTTAAACGTTCTTCCAACTCCCGTAAGGTGAAACGGGTTAAGTAAGAGTCCTTTTGGGTTTTAATGAAGACCTTGTCTTTATCGGTATAGATAAAGATAATGTCGTTCTGGTGTAAGAGAATTATTTTGCCTCTTAGTTCAACAGGTACAACTTCCAAAGGTTTAATGGGAGGTGTTATAACATCACTTTTAGCAGGTAGCGGCTTACTCTTCGGTCCAGCTGGTTTGCCTATCATTTGACGCACTTTCATGAGGCTTTCTTCCAGGCGTTTAGGGTGAATAGGTTTAAGAAGATAGTCTAAACCATTTAAAGCAAAGACAAACGCATACTCTTCATGAACCGTGGTGAAGATAATTGTGAGTGAATCCGATTTTTCTCTCAATAGGTGGGCT
This sequence comes from Desulfosporosinus sp. BICA1-9, assembly GCF_000802135.1. Lineage (NCBI taxonomy): Bacteria > Bacillati > Bacillota > Clostridia > Eubacteriales > Desulfitobacteriaceae > Desulfosporosinus > Desulfosporosinus sp. BICA1-9. The sequence continues at coordinate 623 of NZ_JUEE01000209.1, read as the reverse complement.
AGGTCAATCCCGTTTAAGCCAGGCATAAGAATGTCTAAAAAAATTAGGGAATAATCCAGATTATCAATTAACTCTAGGGCTTCTAATGCATTTGAGGCTTCCCCAACAATCTGAACATCCTCAAAAGGCTGGAGTAAATAGCCCAGTTCTTGACGTGCGGAGTCATCGTCATCGACCAATAGGACACGATGTTTCAAGCGGATCCCTCATTTCTTAGCATATCCGAAAAAGAATTTTGGTGGTATAAGCAACAACGACTGCTTTGCAGGTATTCCACTAAGAACTGGAGAAAAAAGTATATACGAAAATCTATAAAATATACTTTTTAAAATATTCTGTTAACAGTTCTTATATGCAAGTATTATACCACATCATTCACTACGACCCTTGAAGATAAATTAGTAAGAAATTAGATAATAAACGCTATATAGCAACAATTTACGCTTTAAAGTTCGAACCCTTGTCCCTGGAGTATTAATCATTGAAAGTAAATACTCTTGGAATTGAGTATTTACCGAGTCATATGTGCATCATTGCGATGCACATATGACTCGGTACAAGCTGTGATTCAAGTGACTTTTTGTACAGAATCGAAAAACCACTGCATAACTGCAGTGGTTTTT